>CALBKL010000384.1 GCA_937895985.1 uncultured Solobacterium sp. | reverse complement strand
ACTTCTTTTGACTGATACGTAAATAGAATTGCCATTAGCATCGGAATGAGATTCAGTAGTATGAATAGGATACTAGCGGTTGGATTTGATTTCTCAGGAGCTATCGCAAAGATAATTCCACCCAAAATAAATGTGCATATAACAGTAATCACAGAATATAAGAATGCCTTTTTATTATTAGAAATGCTCTTGTCCATAGGGTACCTCTTAACTTATAACTTCCACTATATGCATTATAGCACTGAACTACAGCGTAACCATATTGATATCTTATAGATTTTCTCCAAGTTAAAATAATCTTAGCCAATAATTAGCAAAATCATACATGCATGCATATTTATATCAATTAACATTATTATTTAATGCTATGACTTTTTATACTTTTTACGAATAAATGTATAAGCTATCATCATAAGCACCAATCCAACTGTAGCATCTACGAATATAATATTTGCACCTAGAATTATACTATGACACACAATAGCAATTGTCCCTATCCAAAGCGGTAACGAAAAACAAAGCCACATGATGCCATTTGCTCGATTATATGCACGAACATCTGTAATCTCATCCTCAGATACAGTATCACCTGCCCAAAACCACATCGGTTTCTTTCTCCTCCAGGCATAAATCCCAATAGATGTAAATAAAAGACTAGTAGGAACCATTATTATCAAGCAGAATAATAGATTACTCATACATATCTCATCTCCTTCTCTCCATTATATATATATATATATATTAATTACGTCATCTACGTCATCAAAAAATGTTATATACTTATCAAAAGATAAGAGAATACATTTTTTCGTTTTTGATGATTTTATTTAATTTTTTCTATTGTGAGACTTTCCACGCTTTTCAAAGTCATTATCAATACGGTTTTTCCAATCTTTACTTATATAACTATGTTCTCTTAAAACACAGATTGCATCACTCAGAACCTCATAATTTAACTCAGTACCCTCACTATCACAATTGAAATTAACTGCTCTACTTTCATCAATGCCTATATGACTTGCGACATCAACAGCGTCAATATTTGCACCTAAGAACATAAACTCCCAACCATACTTATCTTTTTGAACTTCAATCAGTTGTCTAATCATCCCATAATCATATTTATGGCTTGAATTCTCCATACCATCTGTAATGATGATAAACATCGTATGTTCCGGAAGGTCTTCCTTGCGTGAATACTTGTGAATATTCGCTATATGACATATAGCATGACCAATCGTATCCAATAAGGCTGTAGATCCTCCTGTTACATAGTCTTTGCCAGTCATTGGACTCATATCTTTTAAGTCTATACGGTCATGTATAACTTTATTTGTATGATTGAATAAAATGGTTGTAATAAGTGCCTCACCATCTACTTCTTTCTGTTTATCAATCATAGAGTTAAAGCTACCAATTGTATCCTTTTCAAGTCCATGCATCGAGCCACTACGATCTAAAATAAATACAAGTTCTGTTAAATTCTTTTTCATACACTTACCTCCTAAGGACTTCCCCTTTTGTATGGTTTAAGTGTATCTATATATTTATTTCTAATGGTCGCCTGCAAAGCGACATTTTTTATTCACCAATCAAACTTTGATCAAACGCAAACAATGCCTCATTGATTTCATATACATTGTAATTTCCCTGTTTTACGAAGTATTCGATAATCAAATCAAACTTACTAGAATGTGACAATGCGAATCCAGCTTTTGCAAGCATATCTTGCATTTCCTCTAATGATAATTCTAATGATAAAGCAAATGCTAGAACTGTAGGTTTGGATGGCTTATATAATTTATCAGAGCGTATCTTTGAAAAGAGTTTTCTATCAATATTAGCTTTCTTATAACACTCCGCATCACTCATACCACTCTCATTAATTTTTCTTAATAACATTTCCGAAAAACTTTCATCAATATCCTCTAGCCAATCTGTTATAGATTTCTGATTGGCAGAACTGAGTGGTACTGACTCCTCTTTCAAACATGCATTCTCAAACTCTCTAAATCTAACTCTTTGTAAAGATGGAGAATCAGAATGTTCATCTACATATTGATTATCAATATATGATGTGATATCAGAATATAATTTATCCCCTATTTCAAATGATTTACGATCAAATATCACAAGATATACCATCATCTCATGATCTAATAGAAACTTTCTAATCTGTTCAACGGCAATTCTTAGTGCTTGATCCTTCGGATACCCGTAAATTCCTGAAGAAATTAGCGGGAATGCAATGGACTTACAACTGTACTCCATTGACAAATGTAATGAAGTTGTATAGCAGGACTCTAATAATTCTTTTTCATGATGATTACCATCAATCCAACGTGGTCCAACAGCATGAATTACATACATGCATGGTAATTGATATCCTTTTGTAATCTTAGCGCTTCCTATTTCACAACCATTCAGCAACTTACACTCCGCAAGTAATTCAGGTCCTGCTGCACGATGAATACAACCATCAACACCACCGCCACCTAAAAGAGATTTATTTGCGGTATTCACAATTGCATCAACCTTCATCTTTGTAATATCGTTTCTAACTATCTCAAAAGGCATATTCATCCTCCATATACATAGATTTATTATAGAACAATTAACATTCCATTTTCCTTAGTTAAAAAATTATCCCTTAAATTATTATGTATTTTAAGGGATAAACTAATTTTACAATCTATATAATCTGTCTCTTA
>CALBKL010000383.1 GCA_937895985.1 uncultured Solobacterium sp. | reverse complement strand
CATATGAAAATTACAGAAGGCTACATGCCATTTTTAAACTATCAAACCTACTACCGTATTGTCGGTGATATTACCAAACCTGCTTTAGTTCTATTACATGGTGGCCCAGGTTCCACGCATAACTACTTCGAGTTACTTGATTCACTTGCATGTGATGATTATTGCGTCGTCATGTATGACCAACTAGGTTGCGGAAATTCCTACGTTGAAGGTCACCCTGAACTATGGACACCTGAAACTTGGGTCAATGAGTTAATCGCATTACGTAAGCATCTCAACTTAACAAAGATTCATCTCTTAGGTCAATCTTGGGGTGGTATGCTTGCGCTAGACTATGTATTACATTACAACCCTACTGGTATTGAATCACTGATTCTATCTAGCACATTGTCTTCCGCTTCTCTTTGGGCAAGTGAACAACATCGCATGATTCGCTTCATGTCCGAAGCTGATCAACGCGCAATAGAGATTGCGGAAAAAACAGGTAATTACGAAAGTGAAGATTATATCATCGCAAACACCCACTTCATGCATGCACATTGTGCAGGTGTATATGAGGTTGGTAAAGCACCCGATTGCTTAACACGTCCAAAGAAGACAGGGAAAGAGGCCTACCTCTATGGTTGGGGCCCAAATGAATACACACCAACCGGAAGTCTAGCAGAATTTGAAGTAACAGACGAATTAAAACACATCAATATTCCTACTCTTATTATATCCGGAACAAATGACTTATGCACTCCACTTGTTGCTAAGACAATGTATGACAATATCAAACATGCGACATGGCACTTATTTCCAAACTGTCGTCATATGGTCTTCGCCGAGGCAACCAATCAATACATCCAATTACTACAATCATGGATAAAACAAACTGAAAGTGTATCCCATTAACGCAGGATACACTTTTCAAATATCTATTGTAAGAGCTGACGGTCATCAATTGGTAATGATATCAATTCTGCATTATTTGGAAGGCTTCCATATTCACTCGCCCCTAAATCACGAACAACAATTCCATTATTTTTATAAGTAAGAAGTTGTTTTATGATTGTTTCATTTGTACTTTGATTTTGTTCTGCATAGACAAGACCTTTGTTACCTTCTAACAAAGATAACATACCAGTACCCTCAGGGTCACTTGTTGAATTTTGTGATGGGTTTGTTGTTTGAAATATCCGATTGAAAGCCATACATTTTTTGGTTGATGATTCATACCAGAAAATCATATTCATCGCAATATGCTCTCTATCATAATACCTTGTCACAAGTAATTGTGGAACTTCAGAATCGAGGTACACAACACTATATTGTGTAGCACTTTCCTTTACATCACCCATACCAAAATCATATACATCAATGTTATCTAACAATTCATTGTATGCATGGAGTGCTTC
>CALBKL010000382.1 GCA_937895985.1 uncultured Solobacterium sp. | reverse complement strand
CATACGAGATAGGAGTCCGTCTCGTGGGCTCGGAGATGTGTATAAGAGACAGGGAGTATCTGCTGGTCTAATAGCTTGTTTTTCATCATAGAATAGAACTAGAGATTTCCCCATTTCTCCCAATAATTTAAGACTATGATCTACTCCTTTTTCTTTAAATATTTTTAAGTCACATGCCATTTGATATCCATGTTTATATGGTAATCTATGGGCTTCATCTATTAATATGTAATCATATTTTTGTTGATTTTCTATTAATTTACTCCATGTAGCAACAGTAATTTTTTCAAGTCCATAATTATTAAAAATTTTCTCTCCACTTTCTTTCCAATTACTTTTTACAACAACTGCAATTTTTTTCTGACCATCATATTTTTTATATATTTGAGCAGCTAAATTTGTCATTAATACAGTCTTTCCAGTACCTGCTCCTCCTTCTATAAGATAGTTTCCATCTTTCAATAAAATTCTATCTATGATTTCTTTTTGTTGCTTATTTAAAGTAAAAAATGGAGAATATTTAAATAAAATACTATTTTTAACTTCACTTAAATCATTAAGATTTACAAGATTTAATTCATTTAAATCTTTTTCGTCTTCAACGATTGCGATTACTTTTTTCATATTATCACCGCCTTTATTTTATCACAGGTTGGTTTGTTAATGTATCTATGCCACTATTGTACTCCATCAAAGAAAAAAGGGCATTAGCCCCTAAGATATTATTTATATCCATGTTTTCTCATCTTCTGATCGAAGATATCGTTGATGATTTTACTAAGTTGTTCCTTTAGTTCACCCTGCAACTCATCACATTGTTGCGCTTGGGCATATAGTTCTGGATATTCCCTAGCAATCTTTGCAACGGTATCCTTTGTCGCATGACCTCTTACAAAAAAAGGAATCTTATGCATAACCTCATCAGGTACTAATTCAATAATCATTTTGGCTGTCTTATCCATCTTTATTACACTCCTATCTGTTTAAAAATGAAACTGTGGTTTATTATACTCCGATTCCACCCTCATGCACGTATACTGCCCAAAAGAAAAGCGGAATCATCCGCTTAGTTAAATCCATATAATTTTTGCGCAAGTTTATAAATTGTTAGTAATGCACTCTGGCCAAACTTACCAGGTAAGTTAACAGCTCTACCAACAAAGGAATAACGAACTTTATGATAGATTTCTTCATCTGTTTCCTGCATGTACTTCCATAAGTCTTCCTTCATCGCAAGATGTTCTGGTGTTCCAGATAACGTAGCTAGAACTGAAGTAATTGCGGAGATAATCTCTAAGTAAGAATACATATATTCCGTACAGTTCGGAATAGATTTATCATACGCACTTAATGTATCAATCATAATCTTATTGACACGTAACTGTTGGTCGAGTCGTTTGATCATAACCTTTTCGTTAACAGATTGATCATCACGACCAATAAAGTAATGGTAAAGATTAATATCTAAGTAGTACAACTTCTTCACATATGGTAAAGGCTTGAATACATAAATATTATCTACATAGAATGTATGCTTCGGTAATACCAATTGGCTTTCACGCAATACCTCTGTACGATATACACACGCATGCATGGTCATATACTTACCTGGAGGCATCTTTCTAACATCCTTCCAAGTAAATGTACGATTGAGTGGCAAGTAACCCTTATAGTTAATTACCTTCTTATTCTTTACACCTACTTTGTCATAGATATAGTTACATAATACTAAATCAGGTACATTTACTGCATCTTCACCACTGTTGCTAAACATCTCTAACTTCTCAAGTAAAGTTGCGAGTGCTTCCTCACCAAGCCAATCATCACTATCGACAACTTTGAAGAATACACCAGTCGCATTCTTAATACCTGTGTTTACTGCTTCACCATGTCCACCGTTTTCTTGATGTACAGCTTTGATAATTGTTGGATATTTTTCCGCAAGACGATCAGCAATCTCTGCTGTACCATCTTTTGAACCATCATCTACGATAATAATTTCTACTTTTTCACCACCAGTTAATAACGTCTCTACACAGTGCTCCATGTAATCCTGTGAGTTATAACATGGTACGGCAATACTCAATATTTTCATAATTACCACCTATCTATCGTTACTATTGTAATATGAAAAAAATAATTCGGCTACTACCGTATGTCACATGATCATTAAAAAAACGACATCAATCACCGATGCCGTTCTATAACGTTGTATAAAATTTATACGCTAGATAATGCATATTATAGTGCTGTTATAAATGTTAAGAACCCTAACACAACTCCAAATGCATTTGGGATAATTAAGATATAGTCCTTCTTTGGCTCTTTTGTCCAACCATAAATAACCCAAATCAAGCATGAAACGGCTGCTGTAAGTGGTTGGTGTGGTTGTCCCTTTATACCATTTAAGTTTGCGATAATCTGTGGGATATAAGTGATGAAAACAAAGATTCCAACAAACGCACCAATTGATCCTACA
Organism: uncultured Solobacterium sp.; assembly: GCA_937895985.1. Next base: position 653 of record CALBKL010000382.1, on the reverse strand, counting down.
ATCGTATTGATTTTCTTTTTCATATCATTTAACTCCTTCCGACAATATGACCTATTTTAAAAGATACTTCCTAATATTGTCAAATAATTTGTAGATATTTCACGATTTTTTCACTTGTATCAAATATAAAAATAACGACATCAGTCATGGATGTCGCAACTTAATATTGTATTAAATGGATACTCTGGATAATGATTTTGTGCATTTTTCAAAATATCTTGATATAGCGCTTTACGATTATCACAATTAAAGTCAATCACAATATCAAAACGTATTTCATTTCCCTGTACAAAGAATCCATGCATTTGGATGACATACTCTACGGACATAACAATCTTTCGAATCTCTTTATACAAATGCTTCGCCTCATCATCCTTTGTGTTGTATGCATACACACTAATTGCCGTCACGAAGACATGTGTTTCATCATAAATCTTATCTTCGATTCTACGCTGTAATTCATCAATCTCATCAGCAGTCATCGTATCATCTACTTCAATATGTAAAGATGCCACATTCTTATTCGGTCCATAATTATTCAAAAACAAATCATATACACCATGTACTTCACGAAAAGTCATAACCAACTTTTTTATTTGGGCGCTCTAAAATTACTTGGGGTTGGGGTACCGCAATGAGAAATCTTGGGGTAC
>CALBKL010000381.1 GCA_937895985.1 uncultured Solobacterium sp. | reverse complement strand
ATTAGATTCCCTGCCGCACCACCTATCATTAATGCAAGAGATATTCCTGTTAATATATCTGGTTTCTTTACAAAAAGATACCAACCCATTAGACCAATCGCCACTGCCGCAACAAGAGCAAGTACACCTTGTTGTCCAGATAGTAATGACCATGCCATACCAGTGTTTTGTACATATGTAATATGGAAAAAACCTTCTATTACAGGGATATCATGGAACAAGCCCAAACTAGCTGCCCACATCTTTGAACCTAAATCAATTAATATTGTAAGAATAATAATACCGATATAAATCATAACTACCTCAATTCTTTCGTAAACTACACTTCTTTGTAAATACTGCAAACGCTAAGAGCTCAAATGGTTCAAAGCGAGAAATTAACTTTTCATACGCTGCTTCAAACATTGAACCATCTGTTTCTTCCAACAATCTCTTCTGTAATTTTTCGTGTAATGTAGTTGATTCATCTTTAGTAAATTCTTCATGACGCACCGACACAACTTCATCACTACCACTTACAAAGAGTATCTCAAATGCAAATGAATTTTTTGATTTGATTGATTCAATAAATTCTGCATCTCCATCCTTTGCATAGAATGGTAAATCACTAGCTTCTAAGCAATCAAATATCTCTACTACAAATGCATCGATAATACCCTTTTGAATAAAGGATACTGTCACATCAGATGTCTTCAGTCTACTTAGCTCCTCTTGTGTCCAAATATCATCCTTTACTACAAATAAGAATGTATTATCTTTAAAATCAATCCAAATCCCATTTTCACAAGAAGGATATTTCTGACCAACTTGAAAAATTGTATGTGAAGTGTTTTTATTCATGTTACTCATTTTAACATCCTCCAATTAAATACTTTAGTGTTTCTTTAAGAAGTTTGTTACAAATTCCAATTGTGATAATGCATAGTAATACATATCACCAATCATGTTATACGCAAGATCTTCCGATAGTACACCACAGTTTAAATCCTCAGGAAGTTTTCCATCGTTATGTGCTTGTGCATCATCGAACCAATCTTGGCTACCATAATACTTACTAATCGCATCATACTTCTTCATAACACGCTTTAGTTTTTTTGTTGCCTTAATTGTTTCTGCAAGCACAGCACTTACTTCGTTCATGTTTGCTTCCATTGTTTCAATACGTTCTACTTGTTTTGTTTTCTTTTTCATATTTATCACCTTTTAATATTTTAGCATAACTTAGAAAAAGATACCCTAGGGTATCTTTATTCAATTGCATTTACGATGTCTAATACTGCTTCTTTAATCTTCGCATTAACTGCAATAGCTTCCTCGCGTGAGGATTGCTTTGTATAGAAATAGAACTTAATCTTTGGCTCTGTTCCAGATGGACGTACCGCAAACCAACTATCGTTATCTAAGTAGAAACGCAATACGTTAGATGCAGGAATATCTTCATATCCATGTAAGTAATCAATTACCTTTTCTACTTTATATCCAGCAACTTCTGTTGGTAAATTGTTTCTAATAGAAACCATCATACGCTTGATACGCTCTGCACCTGCAATACCTTCTAATACAAGGTTTGGTTCATCTTCTGCGTAGAAGCCATACTTCTCATATAACTCCTGTAATACATTCCATAATGTCTTACCTTGCTTGCGATAGTAAGCTGCAGCTTCTGCTACTAACATACCAGCAGAGATACCATCCTTATCACGGATATCTACACTAGCTGCGTAACCTACAGACTCTTCATAACCGAATAGATAAGTATATCCCTGCTCAAGTAATGCAGGAATACGTCCGCAAATATTCTTGAAGCCTGTTAATGCTTCATACATCTCAACACCATACGCATTTGCCATGACAGTACTCATTGTAGAAGTAACAATTGACTTAATCATGACACCCTTTTCAGGTAATGTTCCAGCACTCTTATGACCTTCTAAGATGTAATTGACTAATAAGTATCCTGTCTGGTTACCATTTAATGGGATATAGTTACCATCATCATCACGCAATTCAATTGCGAAACGATCACTATCTGGGTCAGTAGCCATTAATAATTCTGCCCCAACCTTCTTACCAAGTTCTTCACTCATCTTGAACGCTGCTGGACTTTCAGGATTAGGATAGCCTACTGTCGTAAAGTCTGGATCTGGATCCTTCTGTTCTGGTACGATGTGCCAGTTAGTGAATCCACGATCCTTCATCATTGTCGCAAATGGAATAGACCCTGCACCATTTAATGGTGTATATACAAGTGGAATGTCTAAGTCAATTTCATCACCACTATGGATTGCTAGACTTTCTACAAGATCTAAATATGCACGGTCATATTCTTCGGATAATACAACAATCTTGCCAGAAGCTACACCTTCATTGAAGTTTGACTTTTTTATACCATTCCAAATATCAACTGCATTGATTCTTTCTTCCATACCATCCGCAACAGTACTACTTACCTGACAACCATCACTCCAGTAAGCTTTATAGCCATTGTATTCCTTAGGATTATGAGAGGCAGTAATGTTAATACCAGATGTTGTACCTAACTTACGAATCATAAACGCAAGTTCAGGCGTAGGGCGTAAGTCTGGGAATACATACGTTTTAATTCCATTCGCTGCGAAAATACCAGCAGATAATTGTGAGAATTCTTTTGAGAAATGTCTTGGGTCATGCGCAATCACAATACCTTTATCCATCGCTTCTTGTCCCTGTGCACAGATATACTCTGCTACACCTTGACTTGCTTTGCCGACTGTATAGAAGTTCATGCGGTTAGTACCAGCACCTACAATGCCACGTAAACCAGCAGTACCAAATGCTAAATTTTGATAAAAACGCTCTTTGATTTCATTGTCATTATCCTTGATAGCCAACAATTCATCTTTCAGGGGGTCACCCTCAGGTAACATTCGAACCCATTCTTCATATCTTTGTTTATAATCCATTATTTTTAACCCTCCGATTATGTATCTTCATTTTAAACTAAAACAAGAAATGTTTAAACAATGAAATATAATGAAGATACCTAAAAAAGCAGACCCTCAAGTGAAAAGTTAAATTCCACTTCTAAGGTATGAAAGTTGAATTTAGTTATTCACCAAACTCTAGTTGAATTTACTCTTACACTTCTAGTTC
>CALBKL010000380.1 GCA_937895985.1 uncultured Solobacterium sp. | reverse complement strand
AAACACATGAATATATTTTAGGTAATCTCAATAAATCCAGTATGTATTCTGGTGTTGTAAAGGGAGTTGGACCTCGTTATTGTCCATCGATTGAAGATAAACTTGTGCGTTTTAAAGATAAGCCAAGACATCTATTATTCTTAGAACCAGAATCACTTGAGTTAGATACTATCTACCTACAGGGATTCTCTACATCTCTTCCAAGAGATATACAAGAAAAGATGGTGCATTCACTACCTGGTTTTGAGAATGCAATCATTAAGAAATATGCGTACGCTATTGAATACGATGCAATTGATCCAATACAAATGAAGCCAAGCTTTGAATCGAAGATCATCGAAAATTTATTTACAGCAGGTCAAGTTAACGGAACATCAGGATATGAAGAAGCTGCCGGACAAGGTTTACTTGCAGGTATTAATGCATGTATGAAACTCGATGGAAAAGAGCCGCTTATTCTAGCAAGAAACGAAGCGTATATTGGTGTCTTAGTTGATGATCTAACAACCAAAGGTACATTAGAGCCATATCGTTTATTAACATCACGTGCAGAGTTTAGATTGTTGTTGAGACATGATAATGCCGACCAACGACTGATTGAATATGGTCGTCAAATTGGACTAATTAGTCAAGAAAGATATGATGCATATCTAGCAAAGATGGAAAATATCAAGAAGTTAGAACAACATTTATCTGAAACTACATTCGTACAAGATGAAGAAAAAGTACATGCATACCTCACATCACTAGGTTATGAAAGTGATGCACATATTGGTATTAATGGCATTGACTTGGTAAAACGACCAAACGTTACAACAAAAGAACTTCTCGCTACAATCGGAGAAGAAGTTGATGAAGAAATCGCTAACCAGTGTGATATCGAACTAAAATATGCAGGCTATATCGACAAAGCAAAACGGGAAGCCAATAAGTTAAAAGAGATGGATGGTATCAAGTTGGGGGTCAATTTCAATTATGATGAGGTTGATAATCTATCAATTGAAGGTAGACAGAAACTAACAAAGTATAAACCAGCTACGATGGGACAAGCATCCAGAATATCAGGTGTAAACCCAGCTGATATCGCAGTACTTGCGATAGCTATCAAACAAGGAAAAGGAAGATAAGAAATGAAATACACAGACGTAGTATCAAATGTAAATGTCTATGGAATGGAATCTGCAGTTATGGGTTCAAAATATCCAATGGCTGTTGATTTAACAAAGGTAGATGGAACAATCGTTCCACGAACACACGCGCTTGCGAATGCAAAGCCAGGAAGTGGACACGATAACTTCTTAAATGGAATTATCGTACAGTTCGACCTCACATTTACAAATAAAG
>CALBKL010000379.1 GCA_937895985.1 uncultured Solobacterium sp. | reverse complement strand
ATTGAAAGCATTAAAGAAAAAAGAAAACTGGAGAAACAGAAATGAATTCAAAAAAAATATTTTGGATAGTACTTGGAAGTATCAGCCTTGGGGTTGGTGCTATAGGAGCATTTATTCCACTACTACCTTCCTTCCCATTTTTACTACTCGCAGCATTTAGCTATAGTAAGAGTTCTGAAAGACTACACAACTGGTTTATCAATACTAAGATATACAAAGACAACCTAGAGAGCCATCTTAGCGGTAAAGGTATGACAAAAGCCGCTAAAATTCGCGTGATGTGTACAGTTACTGTATTTATGTTATTCGGATTTATTATGATGATTCGTAAGGAATTATATATTCCATGTGCAATTCTTGGGGTTGTATGGTTAGGCCATATGATTTACTTCATCTGGGGTGTTAAAACTCGTGTAGAAGTTTCTGAAGAATAATTGTTTTACAACAAAATTTGTCGTGATAAGATACCAGTGAGGTAATTATCATGGCAAATTTTTTATTGTTGTGCTGGGAATTCTTTAAAACCGGTTTATTCTCTATCGGCGGTGGACTTGCAACAATCCCCTTCTTACAGGAGATGTCATTAAAATATGGATGGTTTAGTCTAACAGACTTAACGACCATGGTCGCTATCAGCGAGTCAACACCTGGACCAATGGGCGTCAATATGGCAACCTATGTAGGGAATCACGTATACGGTTTCTTCGGTGGTATCGCTACAACTCTATCTGTTACAGCACCAGCATTTCTATCTATTATTCTGATTGCAACAGCACTTCAAAAATTCGAAGACTCTGTGATTGTACAAAATGCATTTATGGGCTTAAGACCTGCAGTAGTTGGTTTAATTACATCTGCCGTCATTGGTATCTATTTACTAGCATTATTTGATATTACTGCATTTCAAACAACAAAATCTCTTTTCAGTTTATTTAAGTGGAAGCCTATTATCATATTTGCATGCATGTTAACTATTTATCACTTTAAACCAAAAACACATCCAATACTATTTATTCTCGCAGCTGCAGTTATTGGAATTTTGTTGAAACTATGATTTTATATAAAAAAGTAAGTATCTCCCAAACAGGAAATACTTACTTTTTTATATTTAAAATGTGCATATGAAAATATATCTCTATTGAATGTCTTCTACTGTACGTACCTCATATATTCCATCACAATATAATCCATCAAATTGATGAGCTCCTTTTAATGTATAGAAGGTATCTGATGGGTTTTCGTACTTATAATAAAATGTTTCGACCTTATAACAAATTGGATAGAAATAGATTGTAATAACAATATCTGAAGATGGAATAAATTGTATTTGACTTAAGTTATGTGATATTGGAAGTATCGTATTAAAACCAATAATACGTTGCAATATATTTTTCATCTGAATATTGTCATTTTCAACACTTAAATAACTTGCAAGATTTGCAAATTCAACGTATTGATCTTTTAAAACTTTATAATTTGCATCAATCTGAATAGGAGATAAAATCACTTCACTAATGGCTATAGAACAATCATCAATTATATAATATTCACCTATTTTTAATGATATTTCTCTCATGTCAATCGGATTGCCTTCCATATCATAAAACTGTGATGTATCAGAAGATACTAAATCATTCTGATTAATTTCATGTAGTTCTGATAATTTGTATGCATACCCAGATTCTTCTTCAACTTGTGTTACTTCATTACTCGAAGTTACTTCTTGACTTACTTGTCTTCGAGTAGAACAACCTGCTAGCGAACACGAAAATGATGCAATTAGTATTATCGGAATCGTCTTTTTCATAGTCACCTCCAAATGATTCTTCATTTATTGACAAATCCGTAAAGTTCTATGAGTTTTTCTGTAATTACATTATAGCACTACCCCCCATAATAAAACCCTGGGACAAATGCCCAGGGAAAAGATGGGGAAAACCACAATATATTGTTAATGTTATTTGCTAGCTTTTGCGCTTGCTTCTGCAATCTGCTTTTCAATATCTGCAATCATCTTGATATCTTCTTCAAGTGTCTTTAATTCTTCCTCAGAGAAAGATGCCTTGTTTGCTTCAACTTGTGCCTTTAATACTTCATCATATGGCTTGCTCTGTGTTTGCTCAATCTGATCCTTGGACATTGTTGCGAATACCTTATTCCAGATATCTTGATGCTTGCCGAAAATTTCACTTTCCTTTGCATAAAGATCTGTTAATTCATCATTTGCTCCTGCAGACTGTCCTTCAGTTACTGTTGTTGTAACACCACTTCCAGATTTCACTTCTTCAATCATCTTGATGATTTCTTCTTGTTTCTTTTCATCTTCTAAGTTACCAACGATTGGATCACCAACGATGTTACCATTCTTATCAACCATAACTGTTGTAGGGAAACTGAAGATCTTAGCTAGGTAAGCCTTCGCATCATCACCACCATTGATGACGATATTTCTATATGTAGCACCCTGCTTAGATAAGATATCCTTTGCATCCTTTAGTGTTGCTTCATCAGTAGCTTCTACGTTTACACCAATGAGTTCTGCACCATGTTCCTTTAACTTCTTATTAAACTTTTCAAGTGCTGGCATTTCATTTACACATGCTGCACATCCATTGAACCAGAAGTTTACAAGTGTTACTTCATTCTTGCTGAATAAGGATTCATCTACATCCTTACCATCAAAGTCCTTACCTTTAAACTTAGGGAATGCTTCTACGTTAGCTGTTTCAGTTGTTGTAGATGTTGTTGTCGTTGCTTTGTCTTCTTTCTTGTTGTTGCATGCTGCTAATGTAACTGCCATAACTGCTGCTACACCAACTAGGGTAAATCTCTTGAACAAATTCATTTTCTTTTTCCTCTTTCTGTTTTATGCCTTTTGTAAATTCTTATTTGCTACTTTTTGATTCTTAGCTTCACTCTTTTTCTTAATCGCTAAGTAAGTACTGATTGCTTTGGTTGGACATGCAGTAATGCATTCTCCACAACGGATACATTCCAAGTCACCAGTATTCTTTGTAATATCGACATCCATCTTACAAACTCTTGCACACTTACCACAGGATACACACTTGTTTTTATCTACGTTGTAGTTGAAGATTGCAATCTTGTTGAATAATGCATAGAATGCTCCAAGTGGACAAATCCATTTGCAGAATGGACGATATACAAATATTGATAATGTTGTAATCGTAATCAGAATTGTAAACTTCCAGGTAAATAATGTACCTAATGTTGCACGAATATTTTTATCTACGATAGAGAGTGGGATACCACCTTCCAAGATACCTTGTGGACAAATGTATTTGCAGAAGTATGGTAATGCGATACCTGCTTTATTTGTCATAATGATTGGAAGTAATATAACTGCTACAGCGAGAACAATAAACTTTGTATATGTTAAGAATCTTAAATTCTTCGTACTAAACTTCTTTGTTGGAATCTTATGTAATAAATCTTGATACCAACCAAATGGGCACATAAATCCACAGATTAATCTTCCGATCAACACACCAAATAAAATTAGAATTCCACTGATGTAATATGAGAAGTTATACTTTGATGAACCTACAACTGCTTGGAAGGAGCCTACTGGGCACGCTCCTGTAGCAGCTGGACATGAATAACAATTTAAACCCGGTACACAGACCTGTTTGATTTTTCCATTATAGAGCACACCTTTGAAAAAGTTTGGTATATGCATGTTTGTCAAAAATGTCGCAAACATCTGAATTGTATTGCGTCTCTTCAGGAATTTTAGAAACGCTCTTGATTTAGCTGATGTCATAACTATCCAATTCCTACACACTCCAAACAAAGACGAATTGCTTTGCCGAATACACTTTCAACTTCTCCACGAGAAGCCCCGACACATATAAATACAATTGCTAGTACTATTAGAAATGCCTGTGTGGCGATTCTAAATTGTGTAGGATATTTGTTTATGAAATCCATTGCATTGTCCTCCTTTACACTCAATTTCTATCTGACGTGAAAAATATAACAAAGCTGATATAAAATTTGTGTTAAGAAATTTAACAATGTGTTTTTTCAATTTTTATCCAAAATCATGCCTACATAAATGCGCATTTTAGCATATGAACGGCTTGTCTTGTTTTCTTCTGTATGTGCTATACTTGGTACAGATATACTCAGTTTCTGACAATTTCGCAATAGTATGAAAGGAACATTTTACATATGAGAATATTAGTGGTTGAAGATGAAATCGCCCTTTGTGAAACAATCGCAAAGGGTTTACGTCTTGATGGATATGAAGTAGACACATGTTTTGATGGTGGTAATGCTTGGAATATGGCTATGGATGAAAGTTATGACTTGATTATCCTAGATTTAAACTTGCCAGTTATGGATGGTATGGAAGTACTCCGTAACATTCGTAAGGAGGATTCTGAAACAGCTGTACTAATTCTATCTGCACGTGGGCATCTACAAGATAAGATTGATGGTCTCGATAGTGGTGCAAACGATTACCTATGCAAGCCATTCCACTTTGAAGAGTTGGAAGCTCGCGTTCGTAGTCTAACTAGACGGCGCACCGTACAAAATAATGTCATTCTTTCCTGTGGAGAACTTTCATTAGACACAAAGAGTCGTACCGTGATGGCTAGAGGTGAAAAGCTTCCCCTCACGCGAAAAGAGTTAGGACTATTAGAATACTTATTACTGCATCAAGAACGCCCAGTCCCACAAGAGGAACTCATCCAACACGTGTGGGATAGTAGTGTTGATAGCTTTAGTAATTCCATTCGTGTGCACATCTCCGCTTTGCGTAAGAAATTACGAGCTGCACTTGGCTATGACCCTATCACAAATCGCATAGGCCAAGGGTATGTCATCGGAGGACAACAAGATGAATAAACGTCGTTCTCTACAGTGGAAACTCACCGTCATTACCGCAATTATCGTCATCCTATCCTGTCTTGCGATTAGTTATGCAATCAGTAAGTCCGCAATCTCCTCGATGAGTAAGATTGAAGATTCCGCAGTTGCGATATTACCAACTAGTCCTGCAACAGATACAACCGGAGAAGTTGTACAATTACAGATTTCTACCAAAGATGTCATCTCTGATATGGCAAAAGGAATTCAAGCTGACTTCTGGAAAAGTAGTTTACTCATTACAATCATCATTACTGTCGCAAGTAGCTCTATGATGTACTTCTTCATCGGTTATGCATTAAAGCCTCTACAAAATCTCGGTGAACAGATTGAAGACATCCAAGCAAAAAACTTAAAACATCTAGTTGTAAGTGATCAAAGTTCTATTGAAATTGAACAACTGACAAACGCATTCAATGAGATGTTAGAACGACTCAGTAATACCTTCGCAGCACAACGGCAATTCTCCGCAAACGCTGCACATGAATTACGTACACCGCTTGCGGTAATGCGTACAAAGCTAGAAGTATTTGAGAAAAACAACAACCCTAGTGCTGCAGAGTATCAAGAAACCGTCCATATGATTCGTATGCAGACATCACGTCTATCGCATGTCATTGATATTCTTCTTGAGATGACAGACCTACAATCGGCCCAAAAACAAGATCGTATCTCATTAGCCGATATGGCCGAAGAAGTCATTTGTGATTTAACAGCAGTCGCAGATAAGAAAGAAATTACCATCACTCAAAATTCAGGGACTGCTGAAATCATTGGTAATGATACCCTTATCTACCGTGCTATCTATAACCTTGTAGAAAATGCCATCAAGTATAACCATACCGGTGGAAATGTAACTGTATCTATCAAGGAAGAGAATGAATTTGCGACTGTTATTGTTAGTGATAATGGCCCTGGTATCCAACAAGAAGATTGGCAACACATCTTTGAACCATTCTTTAGAGTTGATAAATCACGTAGCCGTGATATGGGTGGTGCAGGTCTTGGACTTGCTCTTGTAAAAGAGATTGCCCGCCAACATGGTGGTGATGTATATGTCGTACAAAGCTCAAAAAACGGTACAGAAATCGCACTTAAACTGCGTCGAAAGTAACCAATAGTCGCTTGATTGGCGACTTTTTCATTTATCTGCCCACTTGGGCGTATATGCAGGGCAGTAGAAGAATGGTATAATAAAGGTTATGAAAACTGGATT
>CALBKL010000378.1 GCA_937895985.1 uncultured Solobacterium sp. | reverse complement strand
TTGTTACATTATCTCTAGCAAAAGATATTCTACGTGATGAGATTGATATTCATGGTCAAAGAGATACTGCGTATTTGTTGAATACAACTAATCATATAAGATTACTTGATACATTTTTACAAGTAGATGAAGAACTACAACAAGTAAAAGATTCCTATCAATGCTATTCAAAACTATTAAAAGAGAAAGAAAAAGCACTACAGAATGAATTTAATGAAAATGATTTAGAGTACTTCCAATATCAGATTCAGGAAATCGAACAAGCTGATTTAAAAATTGGCGAAGATGAAGAACTCGCTGAAAAAGAAAGACAGTATAAACAAATCAAAAACTCACTTGATAAATACAATCAAGTCTTTTCACTATATGAAGAAGGTTTAGCTGATTCTTTATATGATTTACAAAAACTGTGTTTAAATTTAGGCAGTGATGAAAAAACTACAACAATTCAAACATCTATTTCTGATGCATATTATTCTATCTCAGATAGTATCGATGAACTTCATAAACTCGTCGGCGAGTATGATATGGACGAGGAAGAAATTAATGAAATGGAAGAACGTCTCTTTACAATTCAAAAACTAAAACGAAAGTATGGTAATTCCATTGAGCAGATTCTAGCTCAGCAAGAACAACTCAAGCAACAAGTACAGATGTTTACACATCGAAAAGAGTTTATTGAACAAATGGATCAGAAGATTTCAACTGCACTTATTACTTATCAGGAATATGCTTCTAAGTTATCAAAGATTCGGCGAACACGTGCAAATGAACTTGATGATGCAATCCTTATTAATTTAAAGGAATTAATGTTACCAAACGCATGTTTTAAAACAGTATTTACAGACTGCAAACCTAGTGAACATGGAAATGAAAACGTTGAATTTATGATTGCCATGAATAAAGGGGAAGAGCCAAAGTCTCTTGTAAAGACCGCTTCTGGTGGTGAACTAAGTCGATTAATGCTTGGATTAAAGGTTATCTTTACGAAATTACAAGGAATTCAAACTGTCATCTTTGATGAGATAGATACTGGTGTTAGTGGTCCGGTTGCGACTGCGATTGGTCAAAAGATGAAGGCTTTATCAAAGTCATGTCAAGTCTTTGCGGTAACACATTTAGCACAGGTAGCAGCTTGTGCAGATACACATTACTTTGTATCGAAAGAAGACCAAGATAATAAGACTATTACACATGTAAGTGAACTCGATGAAACAGGACGTATTAATCAGCTTGCTTTAATTTCGAGTGGCAGTATTACAGACATCTCAACAAAAGCTGCACAAGAACTCTATCGGAGAAACCATAGCTAATGTATCACGTATATTTTCATATTGATTTAAATGCATTTTTTGCGAATGCAGAAGTATTATTAAATCCAGAATTGAAAGGGAAACCCATTGTAATTTCTGGTGCTACTAGACGTAGCGTAGTTTCTACAGCAAGCTATGAAGCACGTGCTTTTGGCATTCATAGTGCAATGCCTGTTAGTGAAGCACAGAAGCTTTGTAGAGAATTGATTATCGTTGAAGGACACTATACCTGGTATCGTAATCTTTCCGAACGTTTCATGGAAATTGTACGTTCCTATACATATCTTGTAGAACAAGCATCAGTTGATGAGTGCTATGCAGATATGACAGAAGCAATTAAAAAATTTGAAAAACCTTTAGATCTTGCATGGTCTTTACAAAAACAAATATACAATGAACTAGGATTAACATGCTCGATTGGTGTTGCACCAAATATGTTTTTAGCTAAGATGGCTAGTGATATGAAGAAGCCAAATGGTATTACTGTTCTTCGTATTCGCGATGTTCAAGAGAAGATGTGGCCTCTACCAATCAAAGATATGCGTGGGATTGGTACTAAAACAGTTCCATATATGCAAGAAATCGGTATTCGTACGATCGGTGATTTAGCAAACTTTAAAGATATCTCTAAGCTAAGAGAATTATTAGGAAAAAACACAGATGATTTTATTGAACGAGCTAATGGCATAGATCGTCGCGAATTAGAGACAGAATGGGATGCAAAATCAATGGGCATTTCCGAGACGTTATTAGAAGATATTAATGAATATGAGGAATTATCTGGATTAATTAGAACACTAGCTAGAAC
>CALBKL010000377.1 GCA_937895985.1 uncultured Solobacterium sp. | reverse complement strand
GAGACAGACATTCTTTTCCGTTAGTTCCTTTTTAAAATCAGCAATCTCTTCATCGGAGATATTGTTTCCATCCACAAAATTACACGCAACCTGTACTTCATAGCCCATCTTTTGTAGTAAATCAATTAATGGCATACAGAAGTACTTAATCATCGATGCAATTGTAGTTACAATCAATACTTTTCTTTCCATTTGATCCTCAATTTATTTCGACTTATCTTTGATACTACCTGTGCCGCCTTCAACAACTCCATCATGTCTTGCAACACTGAAAATTGTCATAATAAAGCATTTACAGTCCATCATAAATCCCATCTTTTCAACATACTCACCATCAAGTTTTGCTTTTACTGGGATTTCTAATTCATCTCTACCGTTTACCTGTGCCCAACCAGTTAAACCAGGAGTAATATCATTTGCACCATATTTATCGCGCTCTTCAATCAAATCATATTGATTCCATAACGCTGGGCGTGGTCCGATAATTGCCATCTTACCAACCACAATCTGAAGAATCTGTGGTAATTCATCTAAGCTTGTTTGGCGTAAGAACTTACCAATCTTTGTGATGTACGCATCTGGTGAAGATAGTAAATGTGTTGGCATATCTTTAGGTGCATCTGTACGCATCGTTCTAAACTTCCAGATATTAAAGTATGTCTTATTCTTGCCAACACGCTTTTGTTTGAAAATAACTGGTCCTTTGGAATCCAATTTGATTGCTATAACAATTGCGATTAATAATGGAGACAATACGATTAATCCGCATACAGACAGAACTAAATCTATCAATCTCTTTATTGGTAAATAACATTTCTGTTTGAATGTAAGTGTATGTTTTTGATTCATATTCCCTCCACTATTACTGATTAACTAATCTTTTGGTACGTATGTAGGCACGATATCTGAAACAATTTGCTTAATATTTGGTGATTCAGAATTTGCTGCCTTTTCTAGTTCTTCTAATTGTATCATGAACTCATTATCGTCCATGGAGATTGGATGGCCGATACTGATCATCTTATTTTCAGTAGTCTGCATACCTTCTTCATCCATTAAGCGCTCTTCATAGAGCTTTTCACCTGGACGTAAGCCTGTATACTTCACTTCAATATCAACGTCTGGGATATAACCAGATAAACGAATGAGCTTTCTTGCCATATCGTCAATCTTCACTGGGTCACCCATATCTAATACAAATACATCTCCATCATATTCCTGCGCATAGTAAGCTGCCTGTAATACCAAGGCAACTGCTTCAGGAATTGTCATGAAGTAACGAATAATATTCTTATCTGTAACTGTAACTGGTCCACCTGCTTCAATCTGTTTCTTAAATAATGGAATAACAGATCCACTTGATCCAAGTACGTTACCAAATCGAACAGCAGAGAACTTCGTATACTGTGTTAAACCCTTCTCTTGTGCTAGACGATGAGAACGACGGTTCATCATCTGAATAATCATTTCACATAGACGCTTAGAAGCACCCATGATATTTGTTGGGTTAACCGCCTTATCTGTACTGATCAATACAAACCACTTTACGTTATGGCGAATTGCGGCATCCGCAACATTGTATGTGCCCATAACATTGTTTTTGATTGCTTCATTTGGGCTATCTTCCATTAATGGGACATGCTTATGTGCAGCCGCATGGAAGATAATATCAGGCTTGTATTCATCCATGATGCTATCAAGACGAGACATGTTACGAACACTACCAATTAAAGTAATTAGGTTTAAAGAACTACCATACTTCTTCTTCAACTCAAGTTGAATCCAGTATGCATTTCCTTCAAAAATATCGAAGATAATCAAAGCTTTTGGTTGTTTTTCAGCAACCTGACGGCATAATTCGGAACCGATACTTCCGCCACCACCGGTAATCAGTACAACCTTATCTTTGATAAAATTACCAATCTTGGATAGGTCTGTTTCAACTGTATCACGACCCAATAAGTCTTCTACATCAACATCTCTTAAATTCTTGATGGATACAGTACCATTTAATAATTGATATACACCAGGGATGGTCTGCACACGACAAGAAGTAGAAGAACATACCTCTAGGATTTCTTTCTGAACTCTCTTAGGAGCAGATGGAATCGCTAGAATAATCTTATTAATGTCATATTTATTTGCTAAATCTGGAATATCTTCACGTGTTCCTTCAATTGGAACCCCGTTGATATACTTTTTAACCAAGCGTGCATCATCATCCACAACACAGAATACCTTAGCCTTCAAAGAAGTACTGTGCATGTATTCCTGAATAATTTCACGTCCTGCAGCACCAGCACCAACGACCATAACTCTTTCTACAATTGCATCATCTGAAACACCATAGTCTTTGAATACACTAAGCGCACGATACATAAAGCGCACCATCGTAGTGAATCCAAAGGACATTAAACCACCGATGATATAGAAAGAAACAGGCATCTGAACACGAGTAATAAAATAAACAATCACTACACCAATCTGTGCAAATACCCATGCATACACAGAACGTAATAGTTCATACGCACCAGCAAACTTCCATACTGATTGGTATAGGTGGAACATATGTAGCATTATAACGTCAATGAGGATATACCAAATAATGACACTGGCATACCCTGTTGTGTAATAACGATCAATCCATGAATAATGGAAATCAAAGCGAATCATTAATGCGAAGAAATAACTTCCCGCGATGATTGCCGCATCTAAAAGAGCCATCGCAATTGATACGTGTTGGATCTTATTTAGTATGCTTGATAGTAAACTATTTTTCTTCATACTATTCTTACAAGCCTCCTTAGTTATTCATCAGACTTTTTCTTCGGATACTGATGATCAAATAATGCTAAGGCAACTACGATTAAGAAAGATAATCCAAATCCTGCCATAAAGCCTTTTAGACCAAAACTCCTTAGCGAAACTGGAGTAACACGAACCTTACCAGGAGCTGTTACAACTTTAACTGTAGCTTCCCCTTTCATAAGTTCTGTAATCTTTTCAGGCGCGATTTCTGCAAGTATCTTCGCTACTTCTGCGGTTGTCTTCTCATTTGGCATGACAACGGATACTTCAACAATCTGAGTAGATACCTTTACAGCTGTTTTCACATTGCTATTACGCACCATCTGCGCTGCATCCATTTCAAGATTTGCATTCTTAATCACTTCATCTAAGACTTCACCACTCTTTAATAGTTCAGCTGCAGTATTTACCTTCAAGATTACATCTGCACTCTCATCTGGCATGATTTGCTTTTCATCTTTCTCTGGCATAATATACATTGCAAAATTTGCTTCATATGTTGGCTTCTTAGTTAGCTTTGCAAATCCGATACCGGCGATCATACCTAAAATAGCAGCACCAATAATCCAGAATTTCTTCTTGAAAATATTGCTGATTAACTTTCTTAGGTCTAATTCCATATCCTCATCAAAATCTAGGATTGCCTTATTGTTCTGTTCCATAACATCCTCCGTACTGTTATTTTAGTTTTCTGTTTTCTCGATTGTTTCTTGAAAGTTATAGCAATCTACCAAATCAACTTTTTCATAGGTTAAATCACCGAACACTTTTGAAACAATACCTTTTTGTATATTCTTAATGAATAGATTAAATAGTTTTGTAAACCAAATTTTTTTACCATGGATTCTCGCAATCGATTCAACCATCTCTTTTGTATTTACATATTCCTTATTTTGTGGGAAGAAGATTCCTTCCATCTGCTTTGTGATAACCTGATGCACAAATTCGGATAAGTTATCTACAAATAACATACTTCTCTTATTTGTATAGTTTGGGAATATTGGTGACTTTAGCGCAAACTTACGTAAACTCTGATAATTTCCCTTGCAGCCCTTTCCATAGATCATAGGCGGTCTTAGAATAGCTACCTTGAAGTTTTCATCTACCAACTTAGAAATCAGATGATCTGCTTCTAATTTGGATTTTCCATATGCATTTTGAGGATCTTCTTTTGTCTGTTTTGTAATATGGCCTATTGTCTTTCCATAAACAGACATTGTACTAAGCATAATAAACTGCTTAACGCCAGCTGCTTTTGCACATTCTGCGATTTTAACCACTAAATCTCTATTAACCACATAATATAGTTGACGATTTTCATCTGTCTCTTTAATGTGCGCAATTCCAGCAACGTTATATACAACATCATAACCTATAAAATCTTCTTTTTTTGGTTCATAATTCTGTGTTGGAATTGTATCAATCTGATATCCATACTTCTCAGTTAGATAAGTCTTAGCTTTCTCACCGATGTAGGAACCAGCACCTGTAATTAAAATCCTAGTACTCATATGATCCTCCGATTAATTACTCTTGAATGTTAATAACGTACCGTTTTGATCAGCAACCCATTGGTTATCTTGGATACAATACCAAGTATATCCATCTGCTTGTTTAATCTCTTTTACGTAGAACTTTTGCCCATTTGTAGCAGTACCTACAACTGCACCATTAATACTAGGTGTACTTCTAATATTTAAAGCATCCGTCTTGATTGTAACTGTACCTGTTGTAGTGTCAGTTGCTTTTGAATCAGTATTGGATTCCGTATTGGATGAAGACGCATTATCCGTTGGAATCGGTTGTCCGTTCATCATGAGATTATATTGATATTGATATGCATTCTTCTCTGCTTGATCTGGATATACAACAGATAAGAGTTCATTTGGAGCAGAAGCTGTGTACTCCATTCCATCTGTACCACCCACATGAGCTGTAATAATCTCCCATTTAATACCTTCATCAAGTGTTTGAGCAGCTAATTGATTAATCTTAGAAATATCAACATTTGTTAAAAATGAACCTGTAAGTGATTCTAAGATATGTGCAAAGTTCGGGATGACTGATGGACTCGTCAATTTTTCAATGATTGCTTTCAAGACAATCTGCTGGTGCGCATTACGACCTAAATCACCATCTGGTAAATTATATCGTTCACGTACATATTCTAATGCCGATGTGGAATCCAATGTAATTTCGCCAGCAGGGAAATAGTTCCCTGTCCAATATCCTGTAAACTCTTCAGGATTATTAATTGTTATTCCACCAAGTTTATCAATAATATTCAAGAATGTTGAGAAGTTTACAATGAGGTAATCTTCTGCATCCGTTCCATAATAGTTATTGATTGTATCGACAGCATTCTGCACGCCCATAACACCTGCATGCGTTAACTTATCGTAGCCTCCTAATGCAACATTAGGTACAAAAGAGTCACGCGCAAATGAACCAATTAAAATTTGCCGTGTCTTTGGATTGACAGTAACCATCATATTAACATCGAAACGACCTTCTGGCATTAACATGCCATATTCATCATTACCACCAACAAATACCGTAAATGGTGCAGTATCCTCGGCTTTAGGCTTCTTTACTACTTCTGCTTCAATATCAATCGTTGCAAGTACAATCGTTTCATTATCAAAATTGCTGAACTTCTCGTAATTTTTCAAAGCTGATTTATATGTTGTATTGATGAGAAGTGCAGATGCTTCATTATTATAGAGTGCCTCAACTGCATTAATAATTGTTTTTTTCTTATCGAATTTAAGTTTTGTATCAAGCGTTTCATCAATCCAAGCAATTGCCTTATCTTGATTCTTTTGATCTGATGCAGACTGTGCAGCAATTGTCTTATCAAAGTAATCCTTAATCTGGTCTGAAGTTGTTGTATCATGGAAAATATCTTTATGTTTTTCCTTATATTCTGACTTTAATGCAACGATTTCGTAATGTGTTGTATTAGAAGCATTATTTGCATTTAATACATTCATTAAACTACGGTTTGTATTGTAAATGTAAACCGAGGAGACAATAAATGTAACTGCCAAAATGGTATTGATAGCCAATACCACATAACTGTCTCTTATACACATCTGACG
>CALBKL010000376.1 GCA_937895985.1 uncultured Solobacterium sp. | reverse complement strand
TGGTAACAGGAACACAAACATACTGCTAAAAGTCCCCTGGAATTGTCTATCAATTAACATAAATACGCCGATTAAGGCAACCATCATTGCCCCTTCGGTAATCTTTCTTACATTTTGATTCATAATATTCTCCCAAAAAGCACTATAAAAAAGTCGCTTTTCGCATGCCAATATTATACCATAATCAGCCAAATTCGATTGCCTTAGCTTTCGCTAAATCGCTTTCATCAAAACTCTCATCATTTTATCACTTTCATAACAGTATTAACTTCTGCTATGATACTCCCCAAGGAGGCCCATATGTTAACAAAAATTCTCTATTTTCTAATTGAACTTATCACTTCCATTCATAACACAATCTTGACATGGAATGATAATAATCTCATCGGATTATCTGATAAAGACTTACACTTTGTAGTTATTGGTATATTAGGAATTTTAATGATTGCGATTGTATATCCACTCTTTAAATTCCTCGCAAAGCGTCATCACTACCTTTCACTAACATTTGTCTACGTCTTCACATTGATTATCGTGATTACCTTTGCGATTGAAATCGGTCAAGGCATCACGCATACCGGCACAATGGACTTTGTCGATATTGTTGCAGGTATTGCTGGTTTTCTGCTAATGTATGTAGTACTTGCAATTATTATCAGCGTCATTAGTGGTATCATCTATTTAATAAAACGACCAAAGTAATCATTTTTCACACTCCAAATTTTCTCTATTTGATATAATATGCAATAGAGTATCGGGGTGTGGCTCAGCTTGGTAGAGCGCTTCGTTCGGGACGAAGAGGTCGTGAGTTCGAATCTCGTCACCCCGACCATAAAAAATTCCACAAAATAGTGGATTTTTATTTTGAAGATATCGAATATAATCAGAAAGATGAATACCAATCAGTATTCTTAAGAATGCTTTATAATGAATCTAAACAATAGTTCATTTCTGAATGAGTTAGAATCGTTAGAAAGAGAGGTTTTATGTCTATTTCATTTACTTATTGTGGAGTTGCCTGTGGAGTAATCTCCATTGATGATAAATTCTATATTGGTATCGATCCCGATTTATCTCCGAAAGGAACTAAAGTTCAGTTTAAAGGGTTCGTATCTGAGAAACAAAATGATGTCTACAACGATACAACTCTCCTAAACAAAGTTAATATCTGGTTAATCACACATAATCACCAAGATCATCTAGATGATATTGGAAGAAACTACATACGTGAGAAAATTGTTATTTCGCCCAATGAAAAAATTATAAAAGACTTGTTATGTTCAAATAGTATTATCTTAAATTGGAATGATGAGAAGAAATTTACTATTGACGAGTATCAGATTACCATCAAAGCCATACCAGCATATCATGCAAGTAATTTCATCATGCAGGCAATTATAGGAAAAATAAATGGATATCAAATTATAGTTACTGGAACATCCGAAACCAAAGTACTCTATTTTACAAGCGATACTATTTTCTATCCAAAATTAATAAACTATGTCTCAAGGAATATAGATGCTGTTTTTGCTAATTTGGGAGCAGTGAAAACCGGGTCATTTGGCGGACCATTCACGATGAATTTAAAAATGTTAAGTCAACTAAATGAATTACTGCATCCCAAAATTATTTACCCAATTCATATTGACGACTATAGTCATTATCAGACAACCAAAAAAGAAGTTATGGCTGCAGGCTATAGAGTTCTAACTATCGGTGAGAGAATAGATATTTAAATTCATGCATAACACATTTTGGGCACAAAGATTTCGTGTCCATAGCTGTAAACATAGCTTATCTCTATTTTTCTAAAGCTATACCATTACCAATTTGCATTAAATACATATTGATCTAAACGTTTAAATGCTTCTTGTACACGTGATAAAGGTAGTGCTAGATTCATACGAATACTATATGGCCCATGAAACATGCGTCCATCTTGCCAAGCTACACCCACACGATATCCAGCCTTTTCAACTTCTTCAATCGTTTTACCATGTTGTTTACACCATTTCTCGCAATCAATAAACAACATGTAAGTACCTTCTGGCTTCATCAGTTCTACGCCTTCAAAGTGTTCTCTAATATACTCTACCGCATAATTTACATTACCAGTAATCACTCCACGCAATTCATCTAACCATGCATATCCTTCCGGTTGATACGCACCAATTAATGCATGCATGGATAATACATTCATACTATTGTAGTGAGATTTCGAAGCTTTTGAGCGAATACGATCACGTAATGTCTGATTGTAGATGATATGATAAGCACCGATAAGTCCTGCAAGGTTAAACGTCTTACTTGGTGCGTATAACGCTACTACATGTTCATGTGCCCATGCATTTGCGGACTGTGTAGGAATATGCTTATGTCCCTCTAAGATAATATCTGACCAAATCTCATCTGAGATAACAACTACATCATTACGCTCATAGACTTCCATTGCTTTTTGGATTTCTTCCAATTGCCACACACGACCACAAGGGTTGTGTGGGGAACAGAAGATTGCCACATGAATATGATTCTGCTTGATCTTTTCTTCCATATCCGCAAAATCCATTCTCCAGATACCATATTCATCTTTTACAAGCGGACTATGTACGATGCGGAATCCATTATTATTTAAGCAATGTGTAAATCCAATATATGTTGGGCTATGCACCAACACCGCATCTCCAGGTGCAGCGTAAGCTGTTAAAGCAGACAACAAACCACCCAGAACACCATTTTCATATCCAATGTGTTCTGGCAATAACCCTATCACTCCATTACGCTTATTCTGCCAATCAATAATACTCTGATAGTATTCTTCACTTGGCGCAAAATA
>CALBKL010000375.1 GCA_937895985.1 uncultured Solobacterium sp. | reverse complement strand
TCTCCTGTATATTCAAATTATAGCATTTCCCAGGAAAACAAAAGATACTCTCTCGAGTATCTTAAGTAAGATTATTATTTAGCTTCAGGAAGAGCTACAAGATTCTTTGTAGTGCCTGTAGTTAGAATCTCATTGAAGTTATCCATTGAGTATTCAATCATATTTGCTAGAGCTTCATCTGTATTAGAACCGATATGTGGTGTTACCAATACCTTTGGATACATCTGTACAAGTTCACGAACAGTAGGATCCGAAATCTCTGCAGCACTAGCTAACTTCTTGAAGAAGAATGATGTTTCGTTAGCGAATACGTCTGTTCCATATCCATCTAACTTACCAGACTTAAGAGCAGCTAAGATTGCTTCATTATCCTGTAATTCACCACGAGCAGTATTTAAGAAGATTGAACCATCCTTCATCTTGCTGAAGAATTCAGCGTTAGCCATCTTATCGTTTTGACCAGGGAAGTAAGGAACGTGCAAGCTAACGATATCAGACTGTGCAAGTAATTCATCCAGAGTTACATAGTCAAGTACTTCTCTGCATGCATCATTTTCATACACATCATAGCCAATAACCTTAGCGCCTAAGCCCTTAAACATCTTAGCTTCTGTAAAACCAATTCTACCTGTACCGATAATACCTACTGTACAGTTACGAATTTCCTTAGAAAAATATGTAGGTGAAACGACAAAGTCACCTGCAGCAGTTGCGCTTGTCGCAGCTGCTGTATGACGTAATAACATCATACCTAATGTTAAGGATAATTCAGCGATAGCGTTTGGAGAATATCCAGGAACACGTGCAACGATTAAACCTAAATCTGCAGCAGCCTGTAAATCAATATGGTTGAACCCTACAGTACGTGTAAATACATACTTGATTCCATATCCCTTTAACTTCTCTAAGTTCTGACGATCCGCAACACAGTTACCACGTAATAAGACTGCGTCAGCACCTTCACACTCAGTGATATTCTCATGAGTTGTTAAACCCTCAACAAGCTTTAAGTCATAGTTATACTTATTATACTTGTGGAAAAACTCTACTTCATTTGGACGAACACCATAACATACTACTTTAAATGACATAATTTCACTCCTTTTATTTTATGAAAGCGGGATACTCATCCCGCTTTATTATAATACGATTTACTAATTAAAAGATTCCTAAATGTCCAATCATTTCAACGATGACGATCCAAATTGGAGCCATAATAACAGCTGCTAAAGTCGCAATCAATGAAGTGTTAGACGCAATAAGCGCACCCTTTTCAAAACGGATTGCATAAGAAGCCGCAACTGTTGCTGGAGGTGTAGCCATCATAATAACTGTTGTACCTAAAGAAACAAGGTTAACTGGTAAGATATGAGTTACTGTTAAGATTGCTAATACAGCAATATTAAATGCAGGGATAATCAATAACTTGATAAAAGTATAGTAAAGAGCCTTCTTGTCAGTCATTGCATCCTTGAAACTTACTGAACCAAGTGTAGAACCGATTGCTAACCAAGCAAGTGGAGAAGCTAAACCAGCTAAGTAAGTTAAAATCTGAGTAATCTGTGGAGATGTAAGGTCTAAACGCATGAATGAAACTGACTTATTCACCATTTCACCTGACGTTGCATCCTTCACAGCCACAGTAACCTGTGGTAAATATGCTTGTGCTAACCACAAGAATAGACCTAAGAATGTAGCGATAACGATTGGATTTAAGAACATAGACTTGATATTCTTAGATGTCATCTTTAATCCACTCATCTTGATATATCCATAAGAATATAAGAAGATTCTGTAACCGATGTTGAAGATAGACGCATATAGCGCACCTTCTGCACCATAGATTGCACTTACGATAGGAATTCCAAAGAATGTTGTAGAGCCAAAGATACTTAATACACGTAAAGCATCCTTTTCATCGCCTTCAAACTTCGCATAGAGTGGAATTGTTAAGAAGATGAGTAAGATGTAGATTAAGATACCCCAAATCAATACATTTAAACCCTGTGTAAATGTTTCTGGCTTGATTGGCGCCATAAATGACTTGAATGCCAATGCAGCAACCGATACAGAAAGTACAACCTGTGTTAATACTTTCGCTGTGTGATCGTCGAATACCTTCTTACGGCGCATGATGTAACCTAATAGGATAATCGCTATGCTAGAAACGATAGCCGAACTGATCTTTTCGTTTGATAATGTCTTTACAAAGATATCAAAGAAATTCATGTAGTAGTCCCCTCTTTCAAATATATATTTCAATATTTACGCGACTTAGTATAGCAAACCTCGACTTCCATTTCAATCCCTTATA
>CALBKL010000374.1 GCA_937895985.1 uncultured Solobacterium sp. | reverse complement strand
CTAAGTGTTGTGGGATGATATTCTTGATAACCATCTTCTTAGCACAAGCAGCCGCGATAACTAAGAATGTGCCCGCTTCAATACGGTCTGGGATAATTTCATGGAAACAACCCATCAATTTATCAACACCATCAATTGTAATAACATTTGTACCGGCACCACGAATATGTGCACCCATCTTATTTAATAATGTCGCAACGTCGATGATTTCCGGTTCCTTCGCAGCATTTTCAATTGTTGTACGACCCTTTGCGTATACAGCAGCCATCATAATATTAATGGTTGCACCAACACTTGCGATATCCAAGAAAATTTTCGCACCCTTTAATTCCTTAGCTTCAATTGTATAACAAGCCTTATCATACGTAACTTTAGCACCTAAGGCTTCAAAACCCTTTAAGTGTAAGTCGATTGGTCTTGGGCCTAAGTAACATCCACCAGGCATTTTCATGCATACACGACCAAATCTACCTAATAAAGCACCCATGAAGTAGTATGATGCACGAAGCTTTGTGACTGCATCATCTACCAAATCAATATTTTGGATATTCGTAGGGTCAATAATTAAATGATCAGAAGAACGTGCTTCAACTTGAACTCCTAATAAATTTAGAATCTTTGTGAGGGATTCAACGTCCGCAATCTGCGGAACCCCAACGATTGTGACTGGTCCATGAGCCAGTACGGTAGCAGGAATCAGTGCTACTGTTGCATTCTTTGCACTAGAGATTGTGACTTCTCCCTCTAGCGTATGTCCACCTTCAATTTTAATTACTTCCGGCATAGTTATTTTCCTTTCTGATCAGCTCTGTCAGCTCGTGTATATCCTTTACAAGTATATCTGCTTTTGATTGATCCTGGTAGAAGCGATCATCAATTCTCGCAACGGTTCTTATTCCAGCTGAGATACCTGCTTGTATCCCTGCTTTACTATCTTCATAAACTAAGCACTCTTCTTTACGTACTTGTAGTGCCTCTTGGGCAAGTAAATAGATATCTGGATATGGTTTTGAACGTTTGCAGTTTTCACCACTTTCAATAAAGTCGAAGTATTCCAAGATTCCCATCTCTTTTAAACTTGTGACAATCAAGTCATACGAGGATGCAGAACATACCGCTAACTTTAAGCCCATCTTCTTCATCTGTTGTAATGCATGCGGAATACCTGGAAACATAATCTCTTCAAAGTGGATTGGGTGTTCCACATTAAAGTATCTTTCATTATTTTCACGAATCACTTCAAGAGGGACTTTACCATTTAGCATTTCATACAACATCTCATATGTTTTCTGCATTGTTGTACCGATGATTTGATAGATATTCTCTACAGGTCCTTCATATCCATACGCACGCATCTGTGCAACTGTCCCTTGCATATAATAGTATTCGCTATCGTAAAGAATACCGTCCATGTCAAACAATACCGCTTTTATCATATACAGCATTTTACATGAATTTTCGTATCCATTCTAGATGTATGCAAAAGTTTGCGTCACCATTATACAACGAGATATAAAAAAGAGGCCCATGTGAGCCTCTATATCACTCAATTTGTAATTAAGCTTTATCAGCGGAACCGAATTGGTTAACCATTTCGATTACCTTAGCAACGATTGCGTCAGCACCTGGTTTGAGTAACTTACGTGGGTCAAAGCCCTTACCCTGTTGGTCCTTACCAGCTTCGATGTATTCACGAGTTGCCTTAGCAAATACAATCTGTAAGTCTGTATTTACGTTGATCTTAGATACACCCATTGTGATAGCCTTGTGTACTTGGTCAAATGGGATACCAGAACCACCGTGTAATACTAATGGCTTACCATTTACAGCAGCATCAATTTCTGATAATCTTTCGAAATTTAATCCTGCCCAGTCTGCTGGATAAACACCGTGGATGTTACCGATACCTGCAGCTAAGAAATCAACACCTAAAGAAGCAATTTCTGCACATTCCTTTGGATCAGCTAATTCACCATTAGATGTAACGCCATCCTCTGTACCACCGATACCACCAACTTCACATTCTACAGATACACCCTGTGAATGAGCTAACTTGATGATTTCCTTTGACTTCTCTAAGTTCTCTGCGAAATCATAGTGAGAACCGTCGAACATTACAGATGTGAAACCTGCTTCGATGCAAGCCTTAGCACCTTCAAATGTTCCGTGATCCAAGTGTAAAGCAACTGGAACTGTAATACCCATATGGTCATGAATGTTCTTAACCATATCTACACACTGCTTGAAGCCACACATATACTTCGCTGCACCTTCAGAAACCTGAAGAATGACAGGAGAGTTAGCCTGCTGACAAGCAGCTAAGATAGCCTTTGTCCATTCCATGTTATTGATGTTGAAAGCACCAATTGCATAATGACCTTCATGAGCCTTTTCAATCATTTCTTTTGCTGAAACTAATACCATGAGATTATTCCTCCTTATTTAGCGTTTTCATATTAAACTATTTCTGAATATTTTTAAAGTAGCATGATAAAAAAAGGCTGTTTTTTCAGCCTTTTATCATTTAATTATCGAATGCGTCATCGCCCTTTGGTAAATCTAGACCAGTAACTTCAATTGGCTCATCTAATTCATCATCCTCTAATTCGATTTCAGATGTATCGATATGAACCTCTTCAAACTTACGGCGGTTACGTAAATCCCACTTGTTATTCTCTAATGAAGCAAATCTATTATCCAACATTAAGTCACTATAGAACTGTGCTTTTTTACGTCTGATTTTATCTTCAGGAATATCCATTGTCTTTACAATTTCATCCCAAATCTTTGAGAAATCTACTTCTCTTTTTCTTTTTTTCAGCCAATTGTAGGCTACGTCCGTCATAGTCTCATTGTTAACCATTGTAAATCTCCTTTATACAAATGCATATTATGCTTGCTTCGCCATGGCACTATACCCCAAGTTCCAAATAAAGTCAAATATTTTTTATTGGGGTAAATTCCCAATATAATTTTTGGTGAAGTATGACCTCGTCATTCGATAATAACTGATACTCAACAGACCAGTACTCATCGCATTTTTCCGCATGACAAAGCCTTGTCTGCATGTACATTTTCCCATACTGCGAATCCACAGTACTTTCCCCATCCTTGTTATCATAGAGGGTGATTTTTGTATGAACATCTGCTTTTCGCTCGAAAGAAATATAATCATCACCGAAGTAAACCTGATGTGATCCTCCTTCGTTTTCCTCGCGATAGCGTAATGTATTTCCATCATATAAAGCATTTGTTTCCAATAAGATTTGTTTCTTATCTTCTAACAAATCATGTTGTATCAGTTTGACCGTTATACGCATATTCACCTTCCGTGAATGATTATATGCGAACTTACTCTCCTGTCAATCATTGCGCCCATAAAAAAACTTCCATCGTGATTGATGGAAGTAATTTATTAAATTATTCGTTGAAGGCGATAAGATATAGTGTTTTTGCACCAAATCCACTCACAGTAAGTGGAAGTGTCATTATCACTTTTTCTTCATGATTCACATTTTTATAAAGACCGACCCTATACGTCTTGCCCATTTCGACATCAAATTCAAACTCAATATCTGTTGCGTAGTAATTTTTGTTTTTTACTACAATGCCATTCTCTGTCATTTGAAAACTACCCACAAAGGTATGATGACCTGGTTCTAACGCTATGATTGTATCTAGCATTTGCCCCTTGATTGGATAATATATAGCCGCATCTTTACCATCGATTGTTGAAACATCTCCATAGAAATGCACGATAGCTTTCGTTGTACTTGCCGCAACAAGTTCTGCTTCTGCGTTCTTCCGCTTCATTTGAAGTGTGATAAATACCACAAATGCAATAGCCCATACAACAAGTATCCCTGCCACCATAAATATTGGATTCATATTTTACCTCACATTTGCTCCGATTGAGCATTTTTCTTTAACACTATTATACTTGTGCTTTTCGTTATATCCTGTAAATAACAGTGTATTTTTTTGTATATATTATGATTTCAACCAATCAAACTATAATTTCCTGGCAGCCGAAAACAACATTTGTTTACGGAATGCTGTCATCATAAGCCAAATTGGTCCTACCAAAACTACAAGCAATGGTAAAATATATGGCAAACTTTCAAGTAGTGCTACCATGTACCGCTTACTTGGACCACCATTGAAAATTGTATTAATAGCCTCTGCTGTATGATTGAGTAGATTATATAGAGCAGAGTTTGTATCTGCACTGGAAAGTATAACGAAAACGACCACAAAGAAAAGCGTTAGCCATAACCCAACCAAGAAAATAATATACTTTGATACTTGATTACATATGACAACGCGCTGTTGTAATGTTAACCCATCTAATTCAGGAATATCCTGCGTCCACTTTTTTGCACGTTCCTCTTGATTCATTTGGCTTGTTCAACTCCTTTTGGATAGTAGACACTAAATTCATCATGAACCGGTCCATGCACTAAACTATATACAACATTGGATGCGTTAGACATTTCCACTATCGTACCATCCTTTTTCTTTACCCAAACCGCATCTCCTCTACTATCTGTATATGGTTCATATGGTTTTTGATACACCTCATCCTTTGACCAATAATAATCCAAGTTATATCCAGCCTTCTTTAGCTGATGACGAAGTTTACGATTATTCGCAGGATTACTTTCTGAATACGCAAATAATTTACGGTCTCGAATACGTAACGCGAAATCACGTACGATTGGGTCTTTATGTTCACATAATCTTGAGAAACCATAACTAAATGCATATTCATCTAGCATGAAATACTGTTTCAAAGAAATCTTCTTCCCTGTTAAAACAGGCTTAAATAATGGAATGATAGCTGGATCACTAACACTCTTTAAATCTCTTAAACGCTTAAAGAGTAGATGTAGAATGGTTTCAAAACTACGTGCTACTGGATGATAGTAAATCTGCCAATACATATGATAGCGAGCCATGATGTAGTTTTCCACTGCGTATACACCACTTTCCTTTACTACCAAGCGGTTACCATCAACGACACGTAACGTACGTAAGATTCTCTCTAAATCAAACTCACCATACTTTGTACCTGTAAAGTATGCATCACGCAATAAGTAATCCATACGATCTGCATCTAGTTGCGAACTGATCATCTGCACAAGTAATGGATTCTTACTCTTATGACGGATGACATCCGCAACATCCTTTGCTAACCCCTTCGCACAAGACTCTATGATTTTTGTTATTTCTGTATTCTCTTCAATGATACGACAAGTAAATTCTTCATGTGATGTTCCTGTAACAGCTTCAAAGGCATGACTATATGGACCATGACCAATGTCATGCAGTAAACCTGCCAGCATAATCGTTACCTTATCATACTCATTTAATGCACTAACAATATCCGGAACCTCTGTTACCATACGACGCACAATTTCGTACACTCCTAGGGAGTGAGAAAAACGAGTATGCTCTGCACAATGGTATACAACATAAGCACCACCTAACTGACGAATGCGACGTAAACGTTGAAACCAACTGCTATTAACAATATCCCAGATTACCTGCAAATCAATATGTACATATCCATGTACAGGGTCTCGTAATACTTTTACTTCAGAAGTTTTTGCAAACATAAACTAGTCCTCCTTTATAAGGAGTACAACTGCTTGCGCTTGTACACCTTCCGACTTCCCAACAAAACCTAAGCCTTCTCCACGTGTTGCTTTCACACTGACGCTATCTAGATGACACTCTAAAGCTCTTGCAATATTTTCACGCATAGACTGAATATGTGGTGCCATCTTTGGCTTTTCAATCATGATGAGACTATCAACATTTCCAATCACATATCCACGCTCACGCATCATGATGCCAACCTGCGTAAGAATCTTTATTGAATCAGCACCTTCCCATTTTGGATCGGTATCTGGAAACCATTTCCCAAGATCACCTAATGCAAGTGCGCCAAGGATAGCTTCCGCAACCGCATGGCATAACGCATCCGCATCACTATGTCCTACAAGTCCTAGTTCTGAAGGAATCTCCACACCACCTAAGATGAGTTTTCTTCCTTCTGCTAGGCGATGAATGTCTGTCGATTGTCCGATTCTCATTTAAAATCCTCCTTACAGTGAATTGTTTTTAATCCTAAATCATTTATGTTCTATGATAATCATAAGATGTTGTGGAATGAAATAAAAGGAGAAATCAGATAAATACGCGCATTTCATGCGATATTTGACACTATTATGAGGATTTCTATCCATTCTTGAATAATCCAACTATAATAGAATTATGAAAATTCAGATTCCAGATTACATCCAAGTTCTCATCGACTTGTTAAATAAAAATGGTTATAGTGCATATGTTGTTGGTGGTGCAATTCGTAATGCATTGTTGGAACTACCAATCCATGATTACGACTTAACAACAGACGCAACTCCACAAGAGATGTTGCAAGTATTCTCTAACTACCGTGTATTTCAAACAGGTATTCAGCACGGCACTATTACTGTACTGTCTAATAAACAGCCTGTTGAAATTACTACGTTCCGTAGTGAGAATCTCTACGAAGACCATCGCCATCCATCTGGAGTCTCATTCTCTAAGAGTATCAAGGAAGATTGTAAACGTCGCGACTTTACGATTAACGCACTATGCTATAACAATAGCGAAGGCTTAATCGACTTCTTTGGTGGTATTGATGATTTACAACATAAGATAATCCGTTGCATCGGTAATCCAAATGAACGTATTGATGAAGATGCACTGCGTATTCTACGCGCATTACGCTTTGCAGGAAGACTCTCATTTACAATCGAAGAGAAAACTGCAACCGCAATACACAAACAAAAAGATTTACTACACTATATCTCAGAAGAACGCATTCATAACGAGTGGGTTGGTATTCTAGAAACAAATGCCCTCCCTTCTATCCTTTCAGAATATAGTGATGTCATTCAGATATTTATTCCTGAATTAACCAATAGCATTATCCAATACACTTTAAACGCAATTATGCGATCTCCGCTTGACGCAAATATTCGCATGGCAATTCTACTCAAGGACATTCCTAACGTAAAGGAAATCTTAGAACGTCTGAAATATTCAAGCGCAGAACAAACTGTGATTCTAAACTGTATCAAATATTCAACAAAGAGTCTTACATCCAAGATCGAATTAAAACAGTTCTTATCTAAACTTAATATTCCATTCGATATCTATCATACATATCGCTATGCAATTGATACAGATTACCCAAGATATAACATGCTTGCATACTATTATGAAATACAAGATGCTAGCGAACCCTACCTACTAAAGCATCTTGCGATAGACGGTAATACCATCAAAGAGCTTGGTTATCAGGGAAAAGAAATCGCAGATGCATTACATGCATGTTTAGATGAAGTCATTCATCATCCTGAAAATAACGATGCTAAAATTCTCATAGACATAATAAAACGCACTGACTAGTGCGTTTTTCTTTTCAAAATGTTTTTTGATAGGCAATACGCTTATCTCCATTATTCAGGTATATTGTTCCGCATGCATGGTAACCTAGTTTGGCTAAAAATGTTCGCATTGGAATATTATCATGGTGTGTATCAATACGAATATCCCGTAGTTGATGTTCCATCGCTATCTTTTCCGCAAACTCCATCATATAACGAGCAGCGCCCTTACCCTTGTAGTCTTTACGAACCGCAATGCGATGTACAACAACACAAGGATGATCATTCAACCATTGGCCACCTTCTATATAGTCATAGCTTGGCTCGTGTCCTGCAATGATATATGCAGCACCAACAATACGTTTTCCATCCACAAGTACATAACTATTTCCTGCTTGTATATCCCGGGAAATAATCATTTCATTTGGATATCCATCTTGCCATTGAGGGATACCATTATCACACATACTTTTCTGCGCATCACGAATCACTTCTAAGATTTGATGGATATCTTCTATTTTACTTTTATGAATTTCCATACTGCTTGATAACTGCTTCTAACTTTCCACTTATATCTACACCCACAAGATCAATTCCATCTGCGTAGTAATATCTTACATCCTCAATCTTCCAGAACTCTTTGCATAATGTTCGTAGATAGGAGATTGCACAATCATTTTCAGGCACATTTCCTCCTGCTGTTAAAATCAGCACCAACTTCTTCGCCTGGCAAAGACTGTAATACTCCCCTGCTTCATTTAAGTCAAAGGTGATACCTTGCGTACATACCAGTTCTAAATATGCATGTAATACAGCAGGTAGTCCAAAATTCCAAAATGGAGCCGCAATCACAATCTCATCTGCCTTGGCAAATTGCTTGGCATAACGATACATTTCATCTTGAAAAACATGGCTGCGAGAATCCTTACAATACTGCTCTAAAGATGCTTTTTGAAGTGGTCGTATATTTTCTTCACCAAGATTCAATGTTTCCACAGTATCTGTAAGAGTTGATAAATACTTCTGTGCCAAGTCATGTGTTCTTGAATTTTCACGGAATGCCGCATTTACAAATAATACTGTCATACTATCTTCCTTTCCTAAAGGATAAAAGAAAGCAGGTTACCCTGCTTTATAGTTTCTTGAATTGTTCGATGTCTA
>CALBKL010000373.1 GCA_937895985.1 uncultured Solobacterium sp. | reverse complement strand
GCAATAGCATCAACCTGTGCCCACTTTGTTTCTAAATCTTCTGGAACAGGAAATTCAAGCTCAACTACCTTTTTATTAGCATCTATGCGATAACGATAATTCCACATCCAATAGGATTCTGGAAAGTCATACATAAATGCATATATCGCTGGTGAAAGATCTTCCAATTTCACTGGCTTCTTCAACTCATAAAGTGAAGTAGGCTTCTTCATGAAATCATATAGTTCTTCGTAAATCACCTTCTGAACAGATGTTAACTGTTCGTAATAAAATAAATAGAGTGATTGTAATTCTTTTTTCTTGCTGTTATCAACTAATTCAAAACCATTTTTTGTCTGATTTTTATTGTTCTTATTGTCTGAATTTTTTACTGTGAATCCTTCTTTTGTTTGTGTCTGGCTTTCTGTAGTTGTATTTGTTTCTTTGTAATCATAATTATATGTATTAAGTGTTTGGTTTTGCGTATCCTCTGCTACGAAATCTAGTACTGTACAGCCAGATAAACAAAACACCAATAGTATAGAAATAAACTTTTTCATAATTCTCCTTGCTTTAGCGTAATATGTTTCTCGCTAATTGTGATTAATATACTTGGATACCTATTATTCCCGTATCATTCCAATAGTAATAATAGTATCTAAATCCATATCCAAAATATTCTTGTAGAATACCTGTCATGTATAGATAGTTGTCTGAGAACAAATAATCTAATGCTTGTTGGTATGATGCTATGTCACCAATCTGGAACTCAAAATATTGGTATGGATTCTCATTTAACTTCTGTAAGACATAACTTCTGATTCCGTAATAATCGTATGTTGGGAAATATGATCCCGTCTGAACATAGTAAGATAGTGAGTTATCCGTACATTGTGGGAATTTAAATACATCAATCGTATCGGTACTACTTAATAGCACTCTACCATCTAGACTATAGTGTGTACGGAATAATACTTCATCCGTTGTCATAAAGTAATGGTAGTTTAATGTTTGTGTGCCATCATCATATAATGGATCTCCCCAAGTTACATCTACCCAATAATATTTACCATTTAACTCTACTAAATTCCATGCATGTGGTTCGTCAGTATCTCCAGGAACATATGTACATTTGATACCAGCTTTCTTACATAAATACTGGAACGTTCTAGAATATCCAGCGCATACACTCTGCTTTAAGAGAAATACACTTGTAAAGTCTTGATCGCACTCATTTTTTTGATATATCGTCCAGTTGATAATCCACTCATAGAAATATTTTAGTTTATTGTAGTCACTTTCATTTGCGACAGCTGCCACAACATTATTTGCAATAGCATCTACTTGTGCCATTTTTGTTTCCAGATCTTCTGGTATAGAAATAGTTATACTTGTGACTCTTTTTTGATTATCCGAGTAATAGCGATAACCATCCATCCAGTATGATTCTGGAAAATCATATCTAAATGCAGTCATTGCCGTAAAGAAATCTTCAGTTTTTGCAGGTTTTTTTAAATAGTACATTGAACTAGGCTTCTGTAGGAAAGCATACAAGTCTTCGTAAACTGCCTTCTGAGTAGATGATAACTGATCATAATAGAATAAGTATAAGGATTTTAATTGCTTATTTTCCTTTTCAGCAAGTTGAAATCCATTTTTTGTTTGGTTTTTATCTGTTTCATTCTTATTCTTTGATTCATTTGAATTTTTTACAGTGAAACCATTTTTTGTTTGATTCTGATTCTCTTCAGTAGTATATGTTTCCTTATACTTGTAGCTATAGTTATGCTCATTATTATATGTTTCATTTGTTTGGTATTCGTTATTTGCATCTATGAAGTCCAATACTGTACAACCAGATAAACATAATGCCAACAGTATAGATATAATCTTTTTCATCATTCCACCTACCTTCATAATCGAAAACTGACCAACGTTCAGTTACATTTATATAATACCATATCTTAAAATTTATTTTTTAAGATATGTTTAATTTTTATTGATAAACCTGTATACCAATCACACCTACTGCATCTACCTGGTAGTAATCAAGCTGATAGTCAGACCTGAAGTAGTCCTTTAAAATACTATAAATTTGATTAGATTCTTGCGTAAATAATAGCTGTAAAGCCTGTTTATAAGATTTTATATCCCCAATCTGAAATTCAATATATTGATATGGATCTTCTTTTATTTTCTTTAA
The DNA here is from genome assembly GCA_937895985.1 of uncultured Solobacterium sp. Next base: position 1,998 of record CALBKL010000373.1, on the reverse strand, counting down.
AATATATTTTTTGATGGCATCGTAGTCATATGTCTCAAAATATGCTCCATTTTGAACATAGTAGGATAAAGAGTTATCAGTGCATTTTGGGAACTGAAACACATCAACTTCATTCAATGTACCTACCGGCACTTTCCCATTTAAAGAAAGATGTGTGCGAAATAGAATTTTGTCTGGCACCATGAAGTAATGGTAGTTTAAAACTGTATTTCCTTCACTATCAAATGAATCACCCCAAGTAGCGTCTATCCAGTAATATTTATCGTCAAGTTCAACTAAGTTCCATGCATGCAATTGATCTGTCATACCAAGTACATATGTACATTTAATTCCCGCTTTTTTACAAAGATATTGAAAGGCTTTTGAATACCCTCCACATACACTTTGTCTTAAAAGGAATACACCAGTTATATCTTGTTCGCATTGATTTCTTTGATATACGGTCCAGTTAATAATCCATTCATAAAAGTACTTAATCTTTTCGTAATCACTGGCACCCTTTACGTCATTTACAACTTTATCTACGACTTGATTAACCTGCGCCATTGTAGTGGATAAGTCAGCTGGCACATTGAACTGTAATCTCGTAATTTTATCTTCACCATTCGATAGATAATGATAATTCCACATCCAGAAAGCTTCTGGAAAATCATATTCAAATGCATAAAAGGCAATATTAAAATCTTTTATACTTGTCGGTGTTTTCAGTTCGTATATTGCATTCTGATCTTGCAGTGCTTGATATAAGTCTAAATATGCCTCTTTCTGTGTTTGTGTCAGTTGCTCGTAATAATATAAATAGAATTTCTGGTCAATATTATCCTGATTCACTGTTCCAATTTCATTTTTTGAATCAGCAGTTGTTTCAGTATTATCTTGCGTAGGATTCATTGAGTGCTTATTTTTATTGCCTGTAAAGATGTTTAATACAGTACATCCAGAAAGACATAGTGCTAACACTATTGATATAACCCTTTTCAAAATTCCACCTACTTTCTTATAAAGAATGAGCATGACCCCCCAATTTAGTCATGCTCATTATCATATCACATATTAAATTTTATATTTTAATACATCATTATATTTCTTTGTTTGAATCAACTTTTGTATTTCCTGGAAATATGTTGTATCCTTCAACTTCTTAGCCGCATGATTGAGTGCGCGCTCTGTACGGTCTTTATCATCCTTTAAGCAATAGGATTGTGCAGCTCTAAGATAACATACACCAGCAGGTACTGGATCTGTAATTGTATCTCCACGGTCCATTAATTCTGAAGCATACTTACCATCACGCAGAACATGAATTGTATATGGATATTCAACTTCTCTTAATATCTCAGTATATTTCTCTTTCTGCTTATCTGTTAACTTATCATAAGCTTTGTGAATTGCGTCATAGGATTCTACTGCCTTTTCATTTTCTTCCTGTGCAATACGGAACAATAATTCTTTCTGTAATACTAGTACACGATCAGAAGAACTAAGTTTATAGGCTGCTGCTCTTTCAAAGAGTTTATTAAGTTGTTCTTTATCACCCTTGATGAGATTTGCATCAATTGCCATTAAAGTACGTAACTTCTTATTAAAGAATAAACGACTGGACAATGAATCTAATTCTTCTAGATAACGATCTGCATCACCTTGACGATATAGTAGTAACGACATATACATAACTTGTCTTTGCGCAAAGAACATCCACGCTACGTACAGTATAATACCGATGATTAATAAAACACCAAATACCAATAAACGATTACCCATAAACAACCTCCGTATTTCAAGAATATCATGAAAAACACTGTTATAATAGAACCATAAGGAGTTAATGCATACTTATGTCTATATCCGCAACACTCATTGCTTTATTCATATTTATCGCAGTCATCATCAGTTATGTAATACATAACAAGAAACGCAACCCTGAAGAGAAGCTTCCTCTTAGTGATGACGTACAGAGAATGTATTACGATAAATATGAACAAGAATTAAAGAACCAAA
>CALBKL010000372.1 GCA_937895985.1 uncultured Solobacterium sp. | reverse complement strand
CTACATGACCACCAGGAAAGGTAAACCCCGGCCAATCTTTCTTTTGTCTATCGATAACAAGAATTTCATCACCCTTGGTAATCATACAAAGATTTGTAAGTGTTACAAATTTTCTTCTGTCCATGTATGTCATTATAAAAGAGTTAATGATAATTTGAAAGAATTATTTTAACATCCAGCTTTCATCACTTGGATTATTTCTAAAGTGTAAGAGTGCTTCTACATCACTGTCTTTGATGTAATTTTCTGCTACTGCAACTGATAACAGTGTATCGTAATCAGAAGCAGATACATTCCGTACATTGTGTTCTGCCAAACGCTCTGTCGCCTTACGCATACCATATGTAAAGATAGAAGCGATACCTAATACTTCCGCTCCTTCTTTACGTAGTACTTCTACAACTTCAACGGCTGACCCTGCAGTAGAAATCAAATCTTCAATAACCACAATCTTTGCGTTATCTATGAGCTTACCTTCAATTTGATTTTGACGTCCATGATCTTTTGAAGATGTACGTACATACCCCATTGGTAAACCAAGTATTGTCGCAACGATAGCCGCATGTGCAATACCTGCTGTACTTGTACCCATCACCATATTGCAAGTTGGGTATTCATTACGAATGATTTCAGCTAATGCATTTTCTACATCCTCACGAACTTTTGGATAAGAAAGAGTAAGACGATTATCACAATAGATCGGAGACTTAATACCACTCGCCCATGTGAATGGATCTTGTGGCTTTAGGAATACTGCTTGGATATCTAATAAGTCTTTTGCAATAACTTTTTTCATTTTATTCTTCTCCTGTCTGAAATTGTTTTGTGGCTAGACGGTAGGCTTCTACTGGATTTTCTGCTCTTGTAATCGATCTTCCTACAACGATATAGTCAGAACCAAGCTGGTTAGCGATTGTAGGTGTAGTAACACGCTTTTGGTCACCCTTACTATCTGTTGCAAAACGGATACCTGGAGTAACTGTTTGAAAGTCTTCACCACAGACCTTCTTTACAATTTCTACTTCTAATGGAGAACATACCACACCATCACAACCTGCATTCTTCGCATTCAATGCATATTGCGCAACAGTTTCTTGCATAGACTTTGGTATGAGTAATTCTTCGTGCATGGCTTCTTCCTGTCTCTTATACACATCTCCGAGCCCACGAGACGGACTCCTATCT
>CALBKL010000371.1 GCA_937895985.1 uncultured Solobacterium sp. | reverse complement strand
ATACGATAGCATATCTAATCCGGCATATTTTAAAAAAAATTGAACTTTCAAAAATAATCTTTGTAATTGATATGATTATTGTTCTTTCATCATTTCTTATTTCAAAACAAATTTATACTTCTATTTATTCGTCCATATCACTAATTGTTATTGTTATTACTATACACTTTTTAACTAAATTAAGGTCTTAAAGTTAAAAACCCGCTTCCTTTCTAAAAGGAAGTGGGTTTTAATAATTATTCTTGCTTTAAAAGTTTATCAGCAAAGAAGTCTACAGTATTTTCCACAACAATTCTTTTTACATATGCTTTATCACTATAAAATCCATAACTATGACCATCTTCTGGCGTTAAAATCACTTCAGATCCAAGCGTCTCAGCTACGCCCTTACTTACAGATGGGGAAACTGCTGTATCATCTACCGCATAAATCACCATTGAAGGGCCATTATATGATTTCTTTACTTCCTGCATTAATGTTGTGAAATCTTTTTCTTCTAAATCCGCAAACCATTTTGTACTTAATTCTTGTTTCTGACCATAAATCGTCGTGAAATCTACGTATCCATCTTTTGATTCTTGTGCTGTTTTCTTTAATAATTCCCAGTTTTCTGTTCCGCCAAACAACTTCTTTAAGTCCTCAGTATCTGCAGCAGGTGCTAATAAGCATACTGCCTTAAAGTTATCTTTCTGACTTGCTAGCATTTCCAGGGAAATTCTACCTCCCATTGAATAACCGAATATACCAACAGAATCTTTGTTTACCGTGTAATGATTATTCATGTATTTCATTGCATCTTCGGTATATTGGATCATATTTGTTAGATTATTATTTCTAAACTGTTCCTTTGAATCACCACATCCTGGATAATCCATGCGGATGCTCGCAATTCCTTTTTCAGCCAATCCCTGCGCTATCGCATCAAGTCCACCATTTTCACTTCTTGATCCACCATGTCCATGGCAAATTACAACATATGGCACATTTTCTTTATTTAAAGGCATGTTGACAGTTGCATATACATCTACATTTCCGGATTGATATATAACATCTTCCTCAGAATATTTTTCATTTGATGTTATCTCGGCTGATACTTGCGAGGTTTCCTTATTCTCCTCTTTCTTACATCCTGTTAAACCGATTAGTAAAAAAACTGTTGAAAGAACACAATAAAACTTTTTCATGTATTATTATCCTCCTATTCATGATTGATGAACCGCTTTGAAGTTCATTATTGTTACTCTTATTGTATTGATATTTCACATATAAATACAATATAAAAGAGGCAATTCCCATTTGAATTACCTCATTGATATTTATTTCGACGTATTACTTCTTTGCGTATTCAGCAGCTGCTTGGCCTGCTAATCTACCAGAAGTTAAGGAGAATCCTAGACCTACACCTTCAACGTTTTGATAAGCTGCCACACTTACACCAGAAACGTTATTTCCTGTAGCGTATAGACCCTTAATTACCTTGTAATCATCTGTTAATACTTCAAGTTTATCTGTTGTATTTACTCCACCTAGAGCGCCAAGTACTCCAGAGTGTCCACAAGTTACATAGAATGGACCATTTTCAACAGTATATGTTAAATCCTGTGGATCCTTAAAGAACTCTGTATCACTACCATTCTTAACGAATGTATTATACTTTGTAATCGTCTCTTTCAGTATTTCTTTATCGCATCCAATATATTCAGCTACTTCATCTAATGTCTGACAAATCTTACCCGCATTAGCATCTTCAAGTGCCTTCCAATCTGCGTTCCATGTATCTTTATCGATTGGAGCATGATAAATTGTTGGCTTGCCATTTTCATCTTTGATTCCGAAACGATCCCAGTAATGTACCCATGAACCTGTATTAGGTTGTGTAGTATCTGTCCAACGATCTGCAGTTGTCTGATCAAAGATTGTATATGCAAGTCCCCCTTGTGCTACCACTGCTGATGAGAACTCTACTGTGTCTTTTAACAAATCTTCATTCATAAAACGTTGACCTTGGCTATTTACCCAAAGGATTGGTGTATTTAAGCTCAATTGAGATACTGTTTCTTCTCCTGCGCCCTTAGTCACTACACCATGATTCATTGTAAGCAGTTCACCCTTAGCAGCACCTTTATCCCACATCATTTCAATACCTGGTAATTGGTTTCCTTTAATGACCATTGCATTGTTGTATACAGTGTCACCTAGAGTTTCTTTCATGAGATCTTGATTCGCTGCAAAAGAACCTGTTGCGACAATAACCGATTTTGCATTGACTGTTAACTTACCACCATCTTGCTTTTCACAGATGGCTCCTACAACATTACCATCTTTATCTGTGATAAGTTCTTTAGCTATTGTATTGTATTTCACTTCTACACCATCTTTTTCAAGTTGTTCTGCAAAATGCTTAAATGGCTCTGCACCACCCCAACGATGATAGATAACATCTGTATTAAAGTGCGCAATCTGCTGTGGCATTTCAGATAGATAGAACTTCACACCTTTATCTAAGCAATATGCAACCGTATTTTTAGCTTCTGATACAAAACGACGAATCAAACTACCATTTCCTAACTGACTGTTATGATCTTGCATAAATTCATACCAGTATTCTTCATTTGTCTGCATGTGATCGCCATAGCGTTCTTTTTGTAGTTCTGTTCCAATCGCAAACATACCTTGCGCTGCATTGCCAAAACCACCAAGAACATCAGTTGCTTCAACACCAATTACCTTTGCACCTGCTTCGCTAGCTGTTAATGCCGCAAGTGTTCCAGAAGCTCCCATACCAACAACTAATA
>CALBKL010000370.1 GCA_937895985.1 uncultured Solobacterium sp. | reverse complement strand
CAGAGAGTTTACATATCAAGCAAGATGAAAATAGTGCAGTCAATTGGTTTCCAATCGATCAAGTGATTGATGTTGTTCATGAGCCATGGATGGTAGAACGTATCTATAAAAAACTGAATCAAAAACTGAAAGAAGGCAATTATGAAAGTTAATTTAGCAGATGTCGTCGATGCAATTGATACAATCAATGAAGACGAAACCTATTTTTACAGTATTCAGGATGAAGAAATTGTATACGTATTAGAGGATGATGAGGATGATGAATTCTTCATTCCACTTCCAACCAAAGAGGAAGTAAATGATTATCAAAATATGGTCAACTTTACAGAGACAATTGAAGATGATAAAAAACGAGATTGGTTTGAGAATGCAATTCGTGGCAAAGGTGCTTTTAGACGCTTTCGAGCTACACTGGAGCGATTTGGAATGGAAACACAATGGTATGACTATCTAGAAGCCAGCCATCGGGAACTTGCAATCGAGTGGTGTGAACAACATGGAATTGTCTACGATACATCAGCACAAAGCGAAGAGGTAGATGATGATTGGGATGAAGAAGATGTTGTTAAAGAGAAAGAACCAATCAAACAAATACAGATACCACTACGGTTTGTACGCATTGATGACGATAACTATATGAGTGCACTTTCACTCTGTGATACATATTTACAAGAATTGGATCAGTATGCAGGTATTTCTTCTTCAAGTGATTATGATCGTGCAAAGGATTATCTAGAAGAGGCACTTGAAGAAAAAGATATGTATGTACTCAGTGACCATGGTCGATTTATCGCAATGGCAATCTTTAGAATGGATGGTAGTATAACGACAATTACAGACTTATGCGTTGTCAAAGATAAACGTAGAAGTGGTGTGGCTCGTAAACTCATTAGTGAGATTCAAAAAGAAGAAGTACAACCACTTCAATTTGAAGTACCAACAAATAATCCAATCATGCATGCATTCTTACAGGCAATTGGTTATGCAAAAATCCTTCATACAACTTATACAAAGTAAAAGGAAATCGCAAGATTTCCTTTAATATAGGCTATTT
>CALBKL010000369.1 GCA_937895985.1 uncultured Solobacterium sp. | reverse complement strand
ATATTAACCTTAATATTACAGAAAATAAAATTACAGCGATTATCGGACAAACAGGTTCTGGTAAGAGTACGCTAATTCAACATTTAAATGCATTACTATTACCAACTGAAGGAACAATTCACATTCTTGATCGTACAATAGACGCAAAAGAAACACCGAAGAAACTGAAGTCTTTACGTGGTGATGTCGGTCTTGTCTTCCAGTTTCCTGAATATCAGTTATTTGAAGAAACTGTTTTGAAGGATGTTGCGTTTGGTCCAAAGAATTTTGGATGTACGGAAGAAGAGTCTATTAAAAAAGCAAAGGACGCATTAAAACTAGTTGGCCTAGGTGTTGAAAATTATGAAAAGAGCCCACTGGAATTATCTGGTGGACAAAAGAGAAGAACGGCGATTGCGGGTATCCTAGCGATGGATCCAAAGATTATTGTCTTGGATGAGCCGACGGCTGGTCTTGATCCAATCGGTACGGTACAGATGATGGAATTATTCTATGCATTGAATCGTAAATACAATAAGACAGTGCTAATCGTATCACATGATATGGAGCAGGTTTATAAATATTGTGATGAAGTGGTTGTAGTGGAAGATGGAACAATCCGTTTCCATGATAGTACAAAGAAGTTCTTTGATAATTCTGAACTATGCCGCAGTATGAATATTTTACCGCCTGCATTGATTCAGATGAAAGATAGCTTGCGTAAGAAGGGATTTGAGATTTCAGATGAAATTAGTGATATTCCAACGCTTGCGAAAGAAATCGTAAGGCAGGTGAAGAATCATGGGTAATTTTACACTAGGACGTTATCTGCCATTAGATTCTCCAGTTCATAAGATGGACCCACGTGCAAAAATCATTGCAATGTTAGTGATGTTAATTGCGGTGTTTATTCCGGCCGGTTGGATTGGTTATGGAGTTATCTTTGTAGTTGCTGCTAGTACGATACTTATCTCGAAGCTAAGCTTTGGTTTTATTTGGAAATCCATGAAGCCAATGTTGATGATGTTATTCTTCTTATTAATCATCAATGCATTTGTAATGAAGACAGGAGAACCATTACTAACACTTGGAAGTTTTGTCATCTATAGTGGTGCAGTATTCCAAACACTTTATATTGCGATTCGACTCATGTTGATGATTATGATTACAACATGTCTAACAGCCACAACAAAACCTTTAGATATGACTTTAGGTATTGAAGATTTATTGATGCCTTTAAAGAGATTCCATGTACCAGCGCATGAGATTGCAATGTTAATTAGTATTGCGTTACGTTTCATTCCAGACTTAATTGAAGAAACACAGCGTATTATGAAGGCACAACAATCACGTGGTGTTGATATGAAGGAAGGTAAACTTATGGAGAGAGTCATGGCGATTCTTTCTCTGATTGTTCCATTATTCGTATCTGCTTTACAACGTGCAGAAGATCTTGCGAATGCTATGGAGGCTAGAGGTTATGCGCCAGGAGAAAAGCGCACACGGTATAAAGTCTTAAAGATGGAAAAACGTGATTATTTCTTATTACTTGGTGCCTTTACAACTCTAATTGTGATGATTGGATTGGCGATTCTATTATGATGCGCTATAAATGTGTCGTATCTTATGTCGGAAGAAATTATTCTGGCTGGCAATCACAGCGCATGGGAGATTCCATTCAGGAAATCCTCGAAGCAGTGATTGAACGTATTACACAGGAAAAGGTAAACGTTATTGGATCTGGTAGAACAGATGCAGGGGTAAGCGCTAGCGCACAGGTATTCATGTTTGATACAAAGCGCAAGATGCCAGCTCGTAAGTGGATGGGCGCAATCAATGCCTTCTTCCCAGACGATATTCATATCATGGCAGTTGAAGAAGAGGATGATTGTTTCCATGCAAGATATAATGTACGTTTTAAGCAGTATAACTATCGTATCAATCATGGGCCATACAATGTATTTACAAAGGATGCAGCTTTCCAATGTCCAATCCATTTGGATGTAGAAAAGATGAGGGAAGGTATTCCTTATCTTGTTGGAACACATGATTTTACATCCTTGAATTCCAGTTCTTTGGAAGAATATCCAGATCAAGTAAGAACTGTACGTTCAATCACATTAACAGAAGAGGATGGCGTTATTACCCTAGCTTTTGTAGGGAAGGGCTTCTTACGATATATGGTTCGCATGATGGCTTCTGTATTCATTGAAATCGGACAGCATAAGTATGAACCAACTCATATTCAAGAGATTCTAGATGCGAAGCGTAAAAGTTTCCCACATAAAAACAGTCCTGCTGAAGGACTGACATTAGAGTACGTTGATTACTTTAAGACATTGGCGCTTGATGAAACAGGAATGGTTCGTGAGTTTTTAATGGGGGATGATACCTCTTGTACAAACCAAGTACTTTCTATATTAGAGCAAGCAGTCAAAGAGAATGCTAGCCATAGGTTCTATGCGATGACGACAAGACATAGTCAAGAATTATTGGGATATTATGAAATCAATCAAGGGGATGCTTCATTACATATTCTTGAAGAAGAACGTGGTATCCCGCTTGCAAAAATACTACTTCCACAACTTGAGAAACGCTTACAAAAGCAAGCAAACTTCAAGCCGATTCGGATTTACACAAAAAGTGGAAAAATTGTATCAAATTCAGTAGAAGAATCGAAATAATCTAATTGACTTGCGGGGTATCAACGGCTAAAATGGTAAATGGCACTTCATGCCAATGTAGCCCCGGAA
>CALBKL010000368.1 GCA_937895985.1 uncultured Solobacterium sp. | reverse complement strand
AAAGAGTCCTCAGCACCAGCCGAAACTCCAAAGGTAGTCGAACCAGTTGATGTAAATGTAGCGGCTTTAAAGGGTCCTACATCTATGGGTATGGTTCAAATGATGAAGGAAAATGATGAAGGTAAGATTACTTCAAACAATTATAAGTTTGAAATCCTATCTGCAGTTGATGAAGTAACTCCAAAGATTGTAAAGGGTGAAGTAGATATTGCGGCTGTGCCAGCAAATCTTTCATCCGTACTATATAACAAGATGGAAAAGAACTTACAGGTATTAGCGATTAATACATTAGGTGTTCTATATATCTGTGAAACAGGAGACTCTATCCATTCTGTAGCAGACTTAAAGGGTAAGACAATTTACGCTAGTGGTAAGGGTGCAACTCCAGAGTATGTACTTAACTATATTTTAGAAAAGAACGGACTTCAGGTTGGTACAGATGTAATGATTGAGTGGAAGAGTGAGCATGCAGAATGTGTTCAGGCCTTAGCACAAGATCCAAACGCTATAGCAATGTTACCACAGCCATTTGTAACTGCAGCTTCAGCTAAGAACGATAAGATTCACTCAGCATTAGACTTAACAAAAGAATGGGATGCAATTCAAGCAAACGAAAAGAATAAGAGTTCATTAATTACAGGTGTTGTAGTAGCTCGCAAGGATTTCGTAGAAGCACACCCAGAAGCTGTAATGGATTTCTTAGAGAAGTATGCAGCTTCTATCAAGTATGTAAATGAAAATAACGATGAAGCAGCGAAAATGATTGAATCCTATGATATCATTGCGGCAGCAGTCGCTAAAAAAGCATTACCATTCTGCAACATTACATATATCGATGGTAAGGATATGAAAGAAAAACTTTCAGGTTACCTCAACGTATTAAATGAGCAGAATCCTAAGTCTGTCGGTGGCAGCTTACCGGAAGATGATTTCTATTATGGAGCTAACTAAATCAAAGATTAAAATCTGGACTATACTATTTTGGCTTTTTGTATGGCAAGCCATCAGTATGATATTAAATCAGGAGATACTACTGGTATCTCCTTTTACCGTTATTTTACGACTGACAGAATTACTAAAAACAGTGGATTTTTACCAATCTATTGTACGTTCACTTGTGAATATTAGTTTAGGTTTTATAGTAGCGATGATTATAGGAATTCTGATGGCTATCTTTGCTACAAAGTATAACTGGTTTAAACATTTACTAGCTCCACTTATCTTTACAGTAAAGTCGATTCCTGTCGCTTCCTTTATTATTCTTGTGCTAATTTGGGTGCGGTCTGCACAACTGTCAATTGTGATTTCCTTCTTGATGGTTTTTCCAATTTTCTATGAGAATGTGCGAAAAGGGATTGAGATGTGTGACCATCAGTTACTAGAGATGGCAGATGTATTTGAACTATCCAATTTTACGCGTATTCGTTATATTTATACTTCAAGTATTCTTCCATACTTCCAAAGTGCCTGCTCCTTAGCATTAGGACTTGCATGGAAATCAGGTATAGCAGCCGAAGTTATTGGTTTACCAAAGTTTTCGATTGGTGAACACTTACAACAGGCAAAGGTATATTTTGATACAGCTGATTTATTCGCGTGGACACTAGTGATTATTCTCTTAA
>CALBKL010000367.1 GCA_937895985.1 uncultured Solobacterium sp. | reverse complement strand
CACCCCAATTAGAGGGCACTTTCGTTAGAAGGGAGTTTTCACTAAAAATTGAGCTAATCTACGCGGCTTTTATTCATTTGTTGTCACAAATTGAGAGTTATATAACTTACTATAGAATCCATTTTGTGCCATCAGTGTATCATGATTGCCCTGTTCAATGATTCTACCGGCATTCATGACAATAATTTGGTCAGCGTTACGAATCGTTGATAAACGATGCGCAACCACAAAACTAGTACGTCCCTTCATAAGATTATTGAAAGCTGCTTGAATTTCAAGCTCTGTACGGGTATCGATAGAGGATGTCGCTTCATCAAGAATTAACATATTTGGCTTACTTAACAATACTCTAGTAATACAAAGTAACTGTTTCTGTCCTTGGCTTAAGCTATCATCTGTCACAATCGTATCCAGACCTTCTGGCATACGACGGATAAACTCCCAACTATGTGCTTCCTTTGCGGCTTCGATGATTTCCTCATCGCTAGCGTTCTCGACACCAAAGGCGATATTATCACGTATGCTTGCATTCTTTAACCATGTATCCTGGAGAACCATACCGAAGTTTTTACGAATTGATTTACGACTTACATCATAAATGTTCTGACCATCAATCAGGATTGTGCCTTGATTTGCGTCATAGAATCTCATCAACAAATTAATAAATGTTGTCTTACCACAACCAGTAGGTCCTACAATTGCAGTCGTCGTACCTGGTTTTGCACTAAAGTTAAAATTCTCAATTAACTTTTGATCCGGAAGATATGAGAAGAATACATCTTGAATATCAATTGCACCATTCTTTTCAACCAAATCCTGTTCTGGATCTGCACTTTCAGCCGGAGCCTCTATCAATGTAAATACACGATCAGCACAAGCCATTGCATTTTGTAACTCTGTTACGACAGAACTAATGTCATTAAATGGCTTCATATATTGGTTGGCATAAGATAGTAATACAGTCAATCCACCAACTGTTAAATTACCTTTCATAATGCTATAAGAGCCAAGCACTGCCACAATCGCATAAATTATATTATTTACTGCACGTGTGGATGGATTTGTTAAAGAACTTATAAACAATGCGTTCTGCGTATATTCTTGTAGTTCCTCATTCAATTTCTTGAAACGTTTCGAAGCGCGTCTCTCATACCCAAACGCCTTTACAACCTTCTCACTACCAATCATCTCATTGATTAGTGCCGTCTGTTTTCCACGTGTACTTGTCTGTTTTTGAAATAAACGATACGAACGTGTCGAAATAAATCTTGCCACTAAGAAACTAACCGGTGTTAATACAATCACACAACAGGTAATAAGTATATTCATCGAAAGCATGAATACTAACGTTGCGATGATAGTCACTACACCCATAAATAATTGTGTAAAGCCTAACAACAAACCATCAGATAATTGGTCTACATCCGCAATAACACTTTGAACAATATCCCCTGTACTATGTACATCTAGATAAGAGAGGGGGATATGTTGCATATGTCGCATCGCTTTGGCACGAATCTCTTTAACAGTCTGATACGTTAGACGATTATTGATTAGATTCATCACCCAAAGACTAATTGAAGCAACCGCAATACAGATTCCAATATTAATTAAAACTGAAAGAAGTTGTGAATAATGTACTTCACCTTGTTTGATAACTGTATCTATTGCGGCACCAAACAAAATTGGTACATACAACTGTAATATCGCCGCAATAGTCGATAACACAATACTCAATACAAGTAATATTTTATACTTTCCAATAAACTTTAAGACTTTCCCTAGGGTTTGGAATGATGTGTTCTTTTTCATGCCATAACCTCCTTTGGTTTTTCTTCTGGGAATTGTGAATAATAGATTTCCTGATATACCTGACAATTCTTCATCAATTCATCATGTGTTCCTATTCCAACAAGATTGCCATCATCCAATACTAATATTTGGTTGGCAGCACGTACAGTAGAAGCACGCTGCGAAACGATAAAGACTGTCATTTGATTTCCTAAATTGTGAATTGCTCGGCGTAACTTTAGGTCTGTCGCAAAGTCTAATGCACTTGCAGAATCATCCATGATTAATATTTCCGGATTTTTTAATAATGCACGCGCAATTGTAAGACGCTGTTTCTGACCACCAGACAAAGAACCAATCGCCCGATCCTTGAACTCCAGCATCCCAACAGATTCTAAACTCTTCAGAATATGTTTTTCATCGTGCTCATTCAACTTTCGAAACCATCCTTTACGAGGGTACCGACCTGATTTCACAAATTCATAGACCGTACTTGGAAACCCTGCATTAAAACTAGCAATCTGTTGTGGCAAATAAGCAATCCTTAACTTCTTTCCCTTAACATTCGTCTTTGAAATCTCAACTGTCCCGACCTTGGGCTGTAAAATGCCAAGACTAGCCTTAATCAAGGTTGACTTAGCAGCCCCATTCTCACCAGTCAGCGTAACAAACTCTCCACTATCTAAGTAGTAATTGATCCCTTCCAGAACCGGTTCTCGATCATAATAGAACGATAAATTTGAAACCGTAATATACCTCAAACTATAACTCCTCTTCCAATAAATCTAAAAACCGCGAAATAACCCCTTGCTCATTCTTAGTAAACTTCGACAAAACATCCTCATAAGTGTGAAGAGTATGCTGATGGTGGTGCTGATGCTCTAATGCAATTGGCTTACCAATCTCAGTTAAGCGATAATAGAGAACCCGAGCATCATTTTCATCTCGATAAGTCTCCAGCATCCCCTGACTTAATAAGGGCTTCACGGCCTTCGTGATAGCAGCCTGACTGACATTCAATTTCTTAGCTAAGACAGAATTGGTTAGAGATTCATCAGCAACCAGCATCAAAATATGTTCCTGAGTGTTGGTTAATGAAACACCACTTGTACAAGAACCAACTAAAATCTCATGCTGATTTTCTGATAACAATAAAATAGAATTTAAAAATCGATCGATTTTGTTTGCAACTTCAGACAAAATTAACTCCTTCTAATTCATTAAAAGAAACTTTACCGGTTAATTATATCACAAAAAAGAAAAAAAATAAACAAAAAAAGGAGTAAAACTCCTTTTTAATCTATACCGGCGGCCGGGGTCGAACCGGCACGTCCTTGCGGACACTGGATTTTGAGT
>CALBKL010000366.1 GCA_937895985.1 uncultured Solobacterium sp. | reverse complement strand
ATAATATCACTGAATATGAGGATTCTATGGTTGATAGTAAAGTTGCTAAAGAACTAGAAATAAAACTTAGAAAATTGTGGGATAATGACAACTATGTCAAAGGCATTATTGCATTTGCGAAAACAGAAAAAAATATTCTTACGATATCTCAATTTATCGATATGTCCTATCAATTGGAAAAAGATATAACCGCAGATGATATTTCATTCCTACTGGAAGTTCTAGAGAACAAGTCATAATATTTAAAGACCATTCTTATTAACACTAGCATTTTTATAATTCATGTTGTATAGTCTGAATGCAAGCATGCTGTGGCACCCTTTATCGCTTAAATGCGTGTCAGCCAGAGTATGCTTGCGTTTTTATATGCTTTTATATTCGTACGATAAATATAAATTAGTTTATCTATTCATCATAAATAAAAGTGAGCCTTTTGACGATAGGCTCACTTTTTCATATACACTACTTTATAGACACATCTGGTAAATCTTCTTTACATCTTCTACGGATAACGGAACATATGCATGCTTTAATCGATCATGCGAACATGCAGACTCCGCCATTGCTTGGAAGTGTTCTTCATTAATATTGACTTCTGTTAGTGTCATTGGAATTCCATTGGACTTGAAGAAATCATGTAATGCTTGAATACCCTGTTTTGCTAGAAGTGTTTCATCATCACCTTCTAGACCCCATACATTTCTAGCAAACTTTGCTAGACGTGGTGTAATCGTTGAATCTTTTGCGAGGATATACTCTAGCCATCTAGGGGTAAGAATTGCTAGACCTACTCCATGTGTGATGTCATAGTATGCACTCAATTCATGTTCCATCGCATGACATGGCCAGTATGTATCTAACTTGCCATATTCTGGAATACCAGAACATGCAATCGATGAATCCCACATCAGATTTGCACGTGCAGAATAGTTTGTAGGTTCCTGTAATGCGATTGGAAGATTCTGAATCACTGATTTTAATACACCCTCTTGGATTGCTTCAGAGAGGTCTGAATCATCTGTTCTTGAGAAGTAACCTTCCATGATATGACTCATAATATCAGCAGAACCTGCTGCTGTCTGGTATACAGATACAGAGTATGTATATGTTGGATCGCAGATGGATACCTGTGGGAATGTAAAGGATCTACCAATCTTTTTATTCAATGCCATGTTGGAGATAACGCCTCCACCATCGAATTCAGATCCTGTTGCGGCGAGTGTCAAAATATCAACGAGTGGTAACGCTTTGGAAGTACCACGTGAATCAAGTACCATCTGCCAATAATCATCGCCTTCGTAATATGCGCCTACTGCGATTGCCTTTGAACAGTCTAGTGTACTACCACCACCAACGGATAAAATTACATCGATATTGTGTTCTTTACATAATTTAGAACCGCGTTCTACTGTTTCAATACGTGGATTTGGTTCGACACCTGCACATTCTACAACCGTAAATCCACCTTCATTTAAAATCTTCATGACCTCATCGTATAGTCCGATTTTCTTAATAGAGCCTCCACCATAGGTCAAAAGTACGCGTTTGCCGTATTCGTTTAGGCTTTCTGCTAGGTGCGAAATTGATCCTTTGCCAAAATAGAGTTTGGTCGGAATGTAATGTTCAAAGTTCTCCATTGTATGTTCTCCTTTTTTATAGCGATACAAATCAATTATTCAAAGTTTACTTTGTTATTGTCGAAACTTTTAATTTTTGCAAGGCTTTCGACACGATAGCCTTGTTTACGTAGCTTCTCGCCACCACCTTGGAAGAGTTTTTCTACACAGATGCCAAGTCCTACAATTTTTGCACCACTTTGATTTGCAATATCGATCAGTCCATCTGCTGCTAACCCATTTGCTAAAAAGTCATCGACAATCAAGATATGATCATCCTCATTCAAGTAGTCTTTGGATACTGTAACCATGAAATCTTTGTTATACGTGTAGGAATGTACATGAGAAGTATATACACCCTCTCCAATATTCTTCGATTTTGCTTTCTTTGCGAAAACAACAGGTACGTGGAAACGTTGCGCAATTGGTACTGCAACCGCAATACCAGAAGCCTCAATTGTCAGGATACGTGTAATCTTGTCATCCTTATATAGACGGTAAAATTCATCTGCCATCTGATCGAGCATCTCCACATCGATTTGATGATTCAGGAAACTATCTACCTTTAAAATGTTTCCTGGAAAAACCTTACCATCTTGTAATATCTTTTCTTCTAACTCTCTCATAGGTTATATAGTTTTGTATACTTCTCCTCAAGATAATCTAGGTAGTAATTCACATTGAATTCTTCCCCGGATACCATCTTCATTAACTCTGGTGCTTCATATCTAAATCCATACTTGTGGATATGTTCCTTGAGCCAATTCATGATGACATCATATTGGTTATTACGTAGTAATGTATCAACATCTAAGTATTTACGCATTGCATGCATGTATTGTGCCGCAAATGCAGTTCCTAATGCGTATGTTGGGAAGTAACCAAAGCTTCCATCAGACCAGTGTACATCTTGTAAGATACCTACTTTATCATTTGGCACATCAACACCTAAGTATTCCTTGTACATCTTGTTCCAAGTTTCATTTAGGCCTTCTGTAGAGATTGTTCCATTGAAGAGTCCCTTTTCAATTTCATAGCGAACTAAGACATGTAATGGATATGTTAATTCATCTGCCTCCGTACGAACAAAGGATGGTTTTGCGACGTTGATAGCTTCATAGAATTCATCAAAGGATACATTATCTAACTGAGTTGGGAATGTTTCTTGAAGCTTTGGATAATGATATGTCCAGAAAGCTGTTGTACGTGCTAAGTAATTTTCACATAATCTAGATTGTGATTCATGCATACCTGATGAAATTCCTTCGGATAGAATCATACCATCATACTTAGGATCTACATCATGTTCATAGTATGCATGTCCTACTTCATGAACTGTTGATAGTACTGCTGAGATAACATCATTCTTTACGTATTTCGTAGTCGTACGGCAATCATTTTCGCATGTCCATGATGTAAATGGGTGTTCCGATTCATTCTGATATCCCCATGATGGATCAAAGTGTAGATATTCAAGTAATTGTGTCATGAATTTCTTTTGGTCTTCAATTGGAAATTCCTGATGTAGGAATGCTTCATTCTTTTGTTTGGCTTGTGTAACCTTTTGAATCAGTGGTACAAGTCTTTCCTTTAGTGCCGCAAAGAATACATCATACTTTTCTTGTGTCATGCCCGGTTCATAGTCATCAAGCATCTGGTCGTATAGGTTCTTATCGCTATTACGATAGCGATACATCTTCTTACTCACTTCGATAATCTTCTTTAAGTATGGTTCAAAGATAGAATAGTCGGATTGTGACTTTGCCTTGATCCATGCATCAAAGGATTCATCACGTAGTTTTTGATACGCGACAAACTCATCCTTTGGAATGCACATCGTATCCATTGCTTGTTTGTAGTAAAGTTCTACTGCGCGCTTGTTATCACCATCAATCTGTGGGTCATCCTTTAATTCCTTTAAAAGTTGAACCATTGCTGAATCTGTTTCAATCGAGAATAATTCTCCTGCAAGATATGCTGAGCGCTCATCACGATAAGCAGCTCCTGCGGATGGTGCGACTGTCTGTTTGTCTATGCCAATGATTGCTAATGCCATCTGATATGCAGAACGGCAAAATATCCAATCTTTATATTGTTGTAGTTTCTCTTCGTATGTCATGATATTTCCTCCTTTTTCATTGCGTTTATCATACACCCAGCAACTATCTTTCGGCACTTATAACGCAATGTTTGTTACATACAGTATAGCCTAATCCTGTGATAAGTCTGTATTATTTTTTTCTTTCCTATAGGAAAGAAAAACAGGAGTTATCAAACCCCTGTTAGATTACTTTTGGAAGTACTGTTTTAGTTTAGCGATGATTTCATCCAACGCTACACCTGTACGCTCAGACATCTTTTCCACTGTAGCCTTTGGTAACATGATTCGTGCTAGTGGAGTATCAAGTGCTCTAAACTTATCACTGATTGTAAAGAGATACTGCTTTAGATTAGGATCTGCATCCAATAAATCCTTTAGTTTTGTCTCTTTTGTGATGTTTTCAGGATTGATTGTAGAAGAACTTGTAGACACTGTGTTTTCTTCAACTGGTTCTGATTTTTCTTCTATGCCATGTTCATTATTTGACCATGTAAGTAGAGTTTGGGAACCTGTTAATGCACGAATATGTGTACAATCTTGCATCATTTCTAAGATACCTCTAAACTTACCGTCTTCATCTCTTACCGCAACATACTTGATGTAGATGAAGATTTCTGGCTTGTTAATCCAGAATTCAGCTTCATTTTGTTCACCGTTTCTAAACTTTTCGATGATTTCTTCAACGATATGAACACTCTTCTTTGGATGGCAGTTCTTTACATCACGACCGATAACGTTCTTAGAACGTGGGAATACACGATGCTTTGTGTCTGTGTAGAAACGAACGATTTCGTTTTCATCAACGTATGATAAGTCAACTGGCATGTGTTGATATACCAAGTTGATTTGTTCAAGTGTCATCTTACCAGTCTTTACATCGAACTCTTGGTCGTTTCCGATGTGGTAGCCATACTTACCAAGTAGGTTTGCAAGTTCATTTGTAAATCCTTCTGTTGGTTTTGAAGATGCTGATGTTTCTGTCTTTGTTGGTTCAACTGTGATATTTGCAAAACCAATTTCTTGGTCACCTAACTTCATATGCTCAAATTCTTCTGCAGAAATTAAAGCTAGGGAGGTTGGATAAAGTACAGTTTCTTCCTTCTGCATTAAGTCTCTTACATCTGCTACAACTGTGCTTTGTAGTTCGATGAATTCATCTTCCTTGCCCTCTTTAATTAAGTTATAAGCTTGTGTGATTTCATCACGGATAAAGTCATCTAATGTCCACATAGTTGTCGTAGGACGTGTGAATCCTTTCTTTTCAAGCACTGGATATAACTGATTTTGCTTACGTGAAAGATGTTTACGCCACTGGATAATCTGGTCGTATAATTCATACCACTGATTCTTGATAACTGGGTATTGTACAAGGTCTTCTACGGATAATAAAAGTTCCTTCATCTTTTCGTTTTCACGATAGTAACATGCGATAGGATGTTCCTCAGGTAAATTTGGTTTACTTGTATTTAAGATACCATCAAATAAGTCTAACATCGCTTGGATGTCTTCTTTACGGCATTCATCATCGATTTCTTCTTTTAATTCTTGTTCAATAAGAGCTACTTCATATGGTTCTAAAGTGTGCACCTTCTCTTTAAGAATTGCACGTGCTTCTTCCATTGTGAGTTTTCCTGCATCATATGCATTACGTACTTCAAAAACTGTTTTTAGTTTTTCATCATTTACATTCTTTAAATATTCTTTCATGTTAGACACCTCTTGTTAGTTTTCACAAACTAACTTTATCAAGTATCACTCATTTTGTCATTTGAGATTATCATATTTGTCATCGTTAAATAAAAATGACACCTCTTCGTTAAATGATTTTGACACCTTGGATATGTGCATAATTTATTACCTTCTATGATAAGCATAGGAGGTGTTTTACTTTGAAAGAAAAGAAAAATAAAGAACTCGCAATCCGTCTGTTACGTGAAAAACTATCTAACGAAATGTTGTGGACATATGAAGAAATCTCTAATTTGACCCATCTGTCCAAGTCTTCTCTCATTCGTATCATGAAGGCCATTCTAGAGAAAAAGGATACCGTATCCATTCTCCTGCACGGCAATGCAGGTAAGAAATCTCATAAGGCTGCTTCCGACCAAGAAATCAACTTTATACGTAATCTTAAGCTACAGTATCCCGTCATCACGATAGCACAATTTAGAGATATCTTTATCGAAGATTTTTACATGAACCCAATTAAACAAGATATCGTCTCTTCATTTGGACTACATCTGCGTAGCCTTTCTTGGTTTCGCAATCTCTTTATCACTGAGGGCTGGTCATCTCCACATATGCGTCCTGCATTAAAAACAAATCATTCGATTCATCTGATGCGTGTACCTTCCGCAAAGTCTGGTTTTCTTGTGCAGATCGATGGCACTCCTTTTGACTGGTTTGGTAACGGTGAAATGTGGACATTACATTTAGCAGTCGATGACGCTACTTCTGATGTTCTATCTGGGTATTTCATGCCTACAGAGAGACAGCTCGGATATTGTCATATGATGAAATATCTGTTTGAAGAATACGGTGTTCCCTCAACGCTTTATTCAGATCGTCATACGATATTTCACAACAAGACTGGAGAACTGACTCAATTTGG
Source organism: uncultured Solobacterium sp. (assembly GCA_937895985.1). The sequence continues at coordinate 3,400 of CALBKL010000366.1, read as the reverse complement.
TCAAATGATGAATGACCTAGGTATCAGAATGATATTTGCAGGGTCTCCACAAGCCAAAGGAAGAATCGAACGGTACAACGGGACCTGTCAGAGCAGATTACCAAATGATATTAAGCGTTTTGGAATCAAGGACTATGACGAATTGAATGTATGGTTTAATACTACATATCGCAAGTATCTCAATCAAAAATTCGCTAGAAACCCAATTGATCCACATTCTGCTTTCATGCCTATCGAAGTCAATCTTAGTGAGATATTTACTCTACGATATATACGTAAAATCAATAACGGAATATTTTCATTCCAGAAGAATTATTACGCACCTGTCGACGATGATGGAAAGCCATATTTCATAAAGTCAAATACAGAAGTAAATGTTCGTATTGATGTATTTACAGAAGATGTATTTATCATCAGATATGGGAAAGTCATTCATTGTAAGATCGTATCTTCTCGTACCTACAGACAAACCTCAACTGCTGAGAATCAAAAAGAATTATCGCTACTACTTCATGAAGAAGATGAAGACTAGTTTAATTTTTGGCTTTTTTCACTTAAGGTGTCAAAATCATTTAACGTTAACATGAGACAAGCACCACCAACACTCTAGAAAGCACCTTATTTCCCGAATATTTTCGGCTTTTTTAGCCATAAATGATTCACACTGACAACATAGATTACAATCTTACAGTCATAATCTTGTAAACAATGAAGTGCCCCCAACAAAGAAGCACCTGTTGTAATCGTATCATCCACCAATAAAACTTTCTTAGGCACATCACAATGTTTCTTTAATGCAATATTATCAACCATCTTCTTTCGCTCTTCAACACTACGATTTTTCTGATCAAAATCATTCACTTTTTCAAAGAGATCTGCCTGTTGTAAAGGAATAGATGAAAAAATCTTTTCTAGATGGTGAAACCCACGTTTTGCGATTTTCTCTTTTGAACTTGGCAAATAACAGACAGTATATCCAAAAAATCGAATCATAAACCACCAACGAAATGGATAGAGAAATACTGTTTTCAAAGCTTCATCAAAACATTCCTTGTATTGAACTAATATCTTCGCAAAAGCATCATCATAAACGTAACTTGCATATAGCTTGTATCCATGAAACTTCATACGAAATTTGACACGATTTAAATTACTGCGACATCTATGACACAGGGGATCATCATTCTCTAGGATATCAATGAAATCTCCATCCCCTTTTTCCATTCCACACATTAAGCAATACATACGTGATTTGCCCGCTCAATCTTTTCTTTGCAAAGTTGTACAAGTTCTGTCTTTTCACTGCATAAAAACAGCACATCTCCTTCTGGTGATGTAAAGCTTCTTCCTGCTCTACCCGCCATTTGAATTAAGCCAGCCTCATCAAATACAGAGTGATTCGCATGCCATACACAGATATCTGCTTTTGGAATTGTGACACCTCTTTCAAGTACTGTCGTCGCAATCATGATACCATTTGTTTCTTGTTTAAACTCATGGATGATAGTATCTCGATTTTCACTTTCGCTTGTGCATACATAACACTTCATTAATGTACTAAGAATATATCCAAATCTCTTTGCCGTTTTTATCGTTGGCACAAAGATAATTCTAGGATTGCATGCATGTTCGTTTATCCATCGTAATAATACATAAAACAATATTATCGATGGATAAATAAAAAGCCTTGGTACTGGCAAATCGTGCCCATGCGGTCTTTTATTTAACACGATATGACGCATAGTACCTTCTTTTACTCTGCTTAACAGGTAACTATCTGGTGTCGCTGTTAAGTAGATGACATGACCTATGCACGCATGTTGTGCAATACCATGTAATACCTCATCTCCACGATATGGGAAAGCATCCGGTTCATCTAATATCAGTAATGAAAATTGGCCTTGGTAGCGATATAACTGGTGGGTAGTGCACACGATTAAATCTCCATCAAGTACATCTGTATGGCCACCACATACCGCAACAATCTTTGCTTTTTTGAAATAGATTTGTAGTCTTTCTGATAGTTCTAATACTACTTGTCTTCTCGCAATCGCAAAGCAAACTTTTCGATTCTCGTTTAGCGCATCCGCAATACTAGCAAGTACCATTTCTGTTTTACCCGCACCACAAACACATTCTAGTAATACATCCTGTGTACGTATGTGCATCTGACACTCTTTCGACACTACTTCTTGAAATTTTGTTAATGGATACTGCATGGTGTATTCACTACAATCAGCGTGTATATCTTCAAGCTTTTCAGCCATCTCTTCCTCTTCTAATAGCAGTCTTCCAAACCCAATACATTTTCTACAATAATATCCATGACCCCCTTTGTAAAAGTACGATTTACGAGCATTCCCACACCGTGGACATTTCATCATCTCACCTCTACTCTAATATTCACATAAGTTTATTTATTCCCACAAAAAAGGTTGATAGTTTTGCCTATCAACCGAATACAATTTATGATTGCTTATTTGATCGGATTCTCTTTATAAACGCAAAGCCAAATCCTACAAGTGCGATAATAATCGCACCAATATAAATTGGTAAATGAGAATTATCACTTGTCTTTGGCGTTGCTACTGGTGTTTTATAAATATTTGTAAATACAGCTTCATTTGCGACTGTACCGTCCGCCTTCTCAACATGAGTATCAGCCACAAGTTGTCCAGCAACATCTCTTACATCAAATGTGATTGTATAGAGAGTTGTATCATAGGTATAATTTGCGATACCATCATCGATTTCACGAATCACATACTGATACGTACCTGCCTGTGTAATTTCAAAAGTACCGAATTCAACTTCACCACTTCCAATTACCGTAGCTAATTTTACACCATTTACACTGCCATTTGGCATTGGATCTGTTGGATTGATTGCCTTCATCTCAAATTGGAATGTGGATGCGTTCGTTGGATTTCCTTCTACAATCTTCTTGACTGGAGGATCAACCAATACAGGTTTTGGTACATAAGTATTGACAATCTTTGTACCATCATAGTGGACTATAAAGTCTCTGCTATCAATTGTGATTGAATTTCCCTCTTCTAGCGCATTACCATCACCATCAAGTTCTTTTACTGTGTAAATATTTGCGGTAGATGAAATTGTATCAGTTACTGGTAAGTTAGAGAATGTTGCTGTAAAGTGATTGTTTTTATCAACAGTTACTTCTTGGACTTTATTTCCATTCTTGTATAGGGCAATTGTTGTAGATAATGTATCAATTTCTGCCTGTGTAAGATTAACCCATTCCTTTGTTATCGTCTTTGTGATGGTTGATGGAACTAGCGGTGTAACATTTAAAGACTTTTTATTCGTGACTGTAAATCCTTGATCTACATCACCTGTTACCTGTCTCTTATACACATCTGACGCTGCCGACGAAGAG
>CALBKL010000365.1 GCA_937895985.1 uncultured Solobacterium sp. | reverse complement strand
GTGCAAAGTCCATCATCAGTCCAAACCCTCACAATCCATTAATGCAGAACATGCATTCACTGACTTACCGTTCTGCAATAAGCTAAATGTCACATGTGGTCCTGTCGCTTTTCCAGTCATACCAATCTTACCAATGACATCACCTTTTCTTACAACTGTATCAACTTCCAGTGTACACGGTAAGTATAGATGACCATATACGCTCTGATAGCCATTATGGTGGTCAATAATGACGTAGTTTCCTAGTTCATCTGTATAACCCTTTTCTTTGACAACCCCAGTATCGACAGCCATAACATTGCCCCATCGATTATATCGATTGATAAAATCAATCGACTCAAACCCTGCATAACAACCATATTCACAGATGATTTCGGGATGTTCAACCGGATAGGCAAAACTACCACTACCAATCCCTAAATCACTATTCTTCCCAATTGCCACAACTTCATCTTGTCCAGCTGCTGTAACAACAGATGAAAGTTCTTGTCCTGTTTTAAGCACTCCATTCACCCATGTTTCATGGTAAAGCACATTCTTTGAACCATTTGCACCACTTTGTCTAACAACTTTTTGACCACTTTCGACAGTATTATCCTCTAATACAGAAGTCTTATAAAACAATGTTTCCTTCTGTAGTCTTTGTTTATAAACATACACATCGATTGGCGATGTGAAGTAAGTTACACAGAGTTTTGTACCTGCAGTTAATGGCTGACTGCTATCTTTAATAACATCTTGATTGATACGCATTAACTGCTCGGCAGTTAATCCATAATTCTGTAAACCAATTGAATCTAGTGTGTCCCCTTCTTCAACTGTGTAATACACTAGATTTTCATTATCACCATAGGATAAATAATGTAATACTTCTTCTTCCGTGGTTTTAATATCCTTAACGGATGCGTAGGCATCCGTAATCTGTATTGTTTCATTGATTTTAAAGCCCATTGTCATCACACCATATTCCGTTAGGTTTGAAATTGCATGATGTTCGTGAATGGCTTCCAATGTATCTTCATCGATGAAATAAGAAAGATACTTTTGTAAAGCTTCTTGATAGATATCTTCTGACTTTACAAAGATTCTTGCATACTCTTCATTATTATCTGAGAAAGAAATTGATTTACAGGCAACACTATATAGAGAATGATCATCTAAATACTGCATGATTTCTGCATCAACATCTGTATAGACATTTGTACTCATCTCTTCTACAAGATACATATTATCCGCAATCCCAATATGTGTATTTGGAAACATGCTTGCATACTTTACTTTATATACGGTATTTAGATGTTCATCCATATAAGTCTTATCTTTGATGATACCAATCAATTTCTGATCTTCATATAATTTATAAATCTTATGTGCGTCAGAAGTCGTTACTTCTACAGTCTGATTAAAGTTACCTGCTGTGCCAGCTTCAATTCCTTCAAAAGAAGGATAGAAAAAAGAAGGCACGATAACAATTGCGATTGATAACACTAAGCATATTGTTACAGCAATCAAGTTTTTCATGCCTTCCTCCTTCATTATTGTGGTTTATTTGGGGCAATGTTATAGAGTGCGTTGGTATCTGCCTCAAATGCTACATATACCCTACCTGTCGCACCATTACGATGCTTTGCAAGATTGATTTCTAGACGCTCTGTTCCAGATTCTTTTGCTTGTTCTTTTGCCTCTTCGTTATAGTAAGACTCACGATACAACATCATAACGATATCGGCATCCTGCTCAATCGCTCCAGATTCACGTAAGTCACTTAACATTGGTCTTTTATCTTCACGTGTTTCAACACTACGACTTAACTGAGATAAGGCCACAACAGGCACCTTCAATTCACGCGCAAGAGCTTTTAAACTACGCGAAATATCAGATACTTCCTGTTGACGATTTCCGCCAGTACGATCCGATGGTCCACTAATTAACTGAATATAGTCAATCATAACCATGTTTAATCCATGTTCTGCCTGTAATCGACGACACTTGGAAAAGATTTCAGGAATCTTGATTCCTGCCATATCATCAATATAGATATTGGAAGCCTTTAACTCTGCTGAAGCTTCATTAATACGATTCCACTCTTCGTTTGTCAAACGACCGGTCTTTAACTTATCACCTTGGATGTGACTCTTCGCACTTAATAAACGCATCGCAAGCTGCTCTGCACCCATCTCAAGTGAGAAAATCGCTATCGCACCCTTCTGTGCTTGTGGGATTAACGCAACATTCATCGCTAAATTTAACGCAACCGCTGTCTTACCCATAGATGGGCGCGCAGCTAAAACAATCATATCTCCACGCTGTAAACCATGCGTTATGCGATCCAAATCATTAAAGCCAGTCTTTAAGCCAGTAATTTCAGATGAATTCTCTGCGGCCGCACGAATCGTCTTTAACACTTCATTCAAGACATCATTTGGATTCTTAAACTCACCAGCTTTACGATTACGTGACACATTCAAGATTTCTTTCTCCGAATGATCTAGGTAATCATTTAAATCTGTTTGTCCACTAAAGCCTTCTTCCACAACTCTTTCAGCAGCTTCAATCATACGACGCATCATCGCTTTATCTCGAATCAAATTCACATAGGTTAGTGTATTTGCACTCGTTACTGCTGCGTTCATTAAGTTTAGAATATACTCCATTCCACCCGACTTATCTAAAAGATCAGTATCCTTTAAACGTGTCGCAACAGTGGTAGAGTCGATTTGTGTTCCTTCTTGATATAGCTCTTCACATGCATGATAAATACGACGATTGGCTTCGATAAAGAAATCGTCAGCTTCAAGCCCCTCTTCTAATGCTGTACGAGAAGAACTTGGATATACAAGCATGGTTCCAAGCAAACTAGCTTCCGCTTCTGGTGCAGAAGGTAATACACGTGACATACTTAGTTCTCACTTCCCAGTACTTTCACAACGATCGTACCGATTACATTCTTGTGTAATTCAACTTTTACCCTTGTTGTGCCAAGACTATGAATCGGTTCTGTATCAATAATCTTGCGCTTTTCGATAATAATGCCTTGTTTATTCAAAGCTTCTACAATCTGTTTTGTAGAAACAGAACCGAAGACTCTTCCTTCTTTACCAGACTTCACTGTGAAAGTGACTACTGTCTTTTCTAATAAGGCAGCTTTTTCACGCGCTTCTTGTTCACGCTGTGCTTCTAGTGCAGCTTCTTCTGATTTTTGTTCCTTTAAGATTTCTAAGCTAGCCTTAGATTCCGCAACCGCAAGGCCTCTTGCGATTAAGAAATTTCTTCCGTAACCATCAGAAACATCGACGATATCTCCACGTTTTCCTACTTTTTTAACATCTTGTTTAAGAATTACTTTCATCTTCTGCCTCCTTCTTTTGTTGTTCAATAATATTAATTAACTCTTCTTTGAGTTCTTTGACTGTCGCATCCTTACGTTGTGTTGCGGCAGCTGTCATATGACCACCGCCATGCATCGCTTCCATAATTGCCTGTACATTGATTTCACCATTTGAACGAGCAGAAATACTATTGATTCCTGTACTCTTATCCTGGGCAATCACAAAGGCTGCCTTCACATCTTGGATACTCAATAAACTATCCGCAACTTGGCTCATAATCGAACGTGTAATCTTCTCATTTTCAACAGCCGCAATCACGATACCATCCGGATATCTTTCACTCGCATTCATAATCGCACTCTTGAGCACGAACTCATCATAAGTATCTTTCAAATAATCATACGCTACTTGAGGATCTGCACCAAGTTTACGTAAAGCACTGGCCGCATCATATGTACGTACGCCAGTTCTTTCACGCCACTTGCGTGTATCAATCGTCATACCTGCAAGCATGAATGTCGCTTCTAATTCAGAAATATCCACTTTACTTGATATAAACGGAATCATTTCCGTCAAGATTTCACAAGTACTAGAAGCACCTGCTTCAATATAAATCAGGATTGGTTTTACACCCATATCTGTACTTCTACGATGGTGATCAATTACCACAATCCGTTCTGCCATCTCTAAGAGCTTTGCGCCATTCGATTGTAGAATGTTGTGATGGTCGGTCATGATGACGAGTGTATCATCCTTGAGTTGGTTGATAGCTTCACCTTCTGTTACAAACGTGATGTCCTCTGCAAGTTCTTTTTCGTTCTCTTTCATTGCCGCATCTAACTTTTCTTCAATACCACCAGTCCTAGCAATAATACTAACTGGTTTATTAAAAGCGGATGCCATCTTCGATAAACAGATTGCGGAACCAATGCAATCGAAGTCTGCGTTTTTATGTCCACAGATAATGACGTTGGAAGAATGCTGAATGAGGTCACGTAATGCATGTGCCATTACACGTACACGTACACGGCTTCTCTTCTCGGCTGCTTCTGTAGAACCACCGAAATACTTTACATCCTCACCAACGACCTGAATCGCAACTTGGTCACCACCACGCGTTTGCGCAAGGTCCATTAACTTCGTAACTGTCTCATCTAGCTCCGCAAAGTTTGAACTACCCTTGGCAAAAGCCATAGACAATGTGATAGATACTTCAGCTTTTTGTGATGCTTTACGTACGATGTTCAAAATTGAGAAACGATCTGCCGCAATCTCACGATAAATCCTCTCATTGAGTACTAATAAATAACGATTGTTATTTAATCTTCTTAAGAAGACACCAAACTTTTGGAAGTATTCATTGAGTGGTGTACGAATTGTCGCATTGATATTTGCGATATCCGCATCATCCGCATACATCGTACTCTCTTCATAGTTATCAAAACTAGCTAGACCTAGTACAACATGTTCTTCGTTATACTTACCACGATACTTATCTAAAAGTGTAATATCTTTAAAGAATATCGTTGGCGCATTTTCACGCTTACTTACTTCATAAACATATTGGTCAATCTGGACATTAACCTTTTCCGTTTCCCCGGAAATAATATCATTGGCTTCAGGTAACCAAGTTAGTAATTTAGAACCAATACGATCAAGTCCTCTTTCTTTAAAGAGCTCACTCTGCCATGTAATGACATAGTTTTCATCGTAGTTCATCATACCTACGCCACCAACTAGATACGCATCAGCGTAAGAACCACCTAAATACTTTTCTAGACCAATGGACTCTTCTTCATTCGCAGATTGGAAAAACTCTAAGAGATATACTGCTATAAGAGCCTCTGCAATCAATACCAAGATACCTGGCAAGATATTTAATTTGAAAATCAACTGCAATAAGATAACAATCGCAAGCTGGATAGCAAGTGCCACAAAAACAAGCTGTTTAATTCGATTCATTTTTTGTTGCATGATATCCCTCCTCTACAATTCGTTTATGCATGTTTGTTGTAATATATAAAAATCCATAAAGCGCTACTGGAAATGACATCGCTAACGCTAAGATAAACACGACAAATGTTAAAATTCTACGACTTTCCTTTGCCAGAAGTCCAATCATCACTAATAGACCAACAACCCCCATCGCTGTGAGATAGAAATAAGCAAACGTTCCTAACGCCGAAAGAATTGTCATCGCCGGTTCAGTTTTAATATAGCCAGAGCCAACATATAAATACCCAAACATTCCAACAAGTGCCACATAGCCAATCCACTTTGGTGGATAGTATAGATAAAGCGGTGTTGATTCAGGAAGCTTCATACGTAATCTCTTCAATAAGAGTCTTGATGTAATATGCGTTACGATTGCTTCTAGAACACCTAACATCAATGTACTAACGAAGAATATATTCCGTAATATCACGTTGATATCTACATTTGCAGCAAATGTTACACCCATTGTTTTCTGCATCATATCAAAGGTTGAACGTAACTCTAAAACTAACTCATCTAAACTAACCCCAAAAATTGCTACATTAATAACAACCGCAAGTAGTTCTGTAAGTCCACCAAGAACCATCGTTCTTAGCAATAATCGCTTGCTCTCTACGTTCTGATAAATACCACATCCATATACCAACCCAATAATCGCCTCAGCGACAAAGAAGAATATTGCAAATGGACTTGCAAAGATAAACGACACAAAGATAATTGCGACCAAAACCATCAAACTATCACGCAATCCATATTTAGCCCCAAAGTATACCATCGGTAGTGGTAACAGGAACACAAACATACTGCTAAAAGTCCCCTGGAATTGTCTATCAATT
>CALBKL010000364.1 GCA_937895985.1 uncultured Solobacterium sp. | reverse complement strand
GATGTCCTAAGTGCTTAATTTGGAAGTCTTTACGTCCAATATAAACAAGTTCTCCATGCTCATTATATTTTGCAAGGTCGCCTGTACGATACATGCGTTCATAGTACACAGTATTTAATGGATTCTGTACGAATACAGACGCTGTCTTTTCGCCGTCATGATAATAACCTAACGCTAGACATGCCCCCGCCACACAGATTTCTCCACTTTCATTTGGTGTATCCACCAATTTATTTTCATCAGATAGTAAGAATACCTTCTCATTATCAAACGCTGACCCAATTGGAATAATTTCATCTGCGCTATATTCACGATTCTCTAAACGATAATACGTACAGTTACATGTAATCTCTGTAGGTCCATATAAATTGATAAACTCTGCCTTTGGACAGTTCTTCATCCAGATATTTAAATGCTTAATTGGCATAACTTCACCACTGAACATGACTAAACGAATTGTCTCAGGATTACGGTAACCAAATCCATTCATAATGGACACAAAGCACATTGCACTAACAGCCCATGTTAATACTGTCACCTGATGATCACATAAGAAATCCATTAAATGCGTTGGATTGCTGAAGAATTCACGTGGAATGAGTTCTACTCTAGCACCTACATAGATACTGCTATAAATATCTTTCACTGACACATCAAAATCAAACGGTGCTTGGTTAGCAATACGGTCATCTGCACAAATTCCAGAGACTTTCACAAATTCCGGAATAAAGTCAATGACAGATCCGTGTCCAACAACAACACCCTTTGGCACACCAGTAGAACCACTCGTAAAGTTTACGTAGAGAGGATCTGTACTAGCTGCTTGCTTGCGAATACCTGCAAGCATGTTTTCGTCAACATTGCCTTCACGGATAATATCTTCAACTTTCACAATATTAACAGTAGGCCCTAATTTCTCACGTGCTTCCTCATAGAAACGTTCATTACTCAAGATAACATTTGGATTTAATACTTCTAAAATCTTTTCAATGCGTCCAATTGGCTGTCTTGTGTCAATCAGTGAATAGAATCCACCCGCATAAACAGCACCATACATCGCCGCAAGTGTAGTGTTACCCTTTTCCATATACATCGCAACCGCTTGGCGAGGTTGAATATATGTCGCAAGCTTTGTACCAAGAATCTTGGCATCTTTCACTAACTCTTCATATGTCATCTCTGCGGTTTCATCTGCGACCGCAATCTGATTTGGATGTTTTAGGCAAGAGGCTTCTAGCCATTCAAGAATATTCTTTGTCATACTTTATACTCCTAGCGTATCTATTTTACTATGTTCATCGATTTTTGAATGTAAAATTTATCTGAAAACACAAAAATGGAGGATTCCTCCATTTTTAGCAATTAAAATATACAAATAACATGCGGTCTTTACCATTCATGTCTTTGAGTATTTCATAGCGAGCATCCGGTAACATCTCTTCTACCAGCTTACTCATACGTTCACGCTGGTCCCAGCCCATCTCAAAAGCCATAAATGCTTTCTCGTTGAGAACTTTCTTACAATCCTTAAAGATCATGCGATAGAACTTTAGTCCATCCTCACCACCAAATAAGGCAACATGAGGCTCAAAGTCCACAACAGAAGTTTCCATCTGTTCGTCCTGTGGGATGTATGGAGGATTGGAAATTAATACATCCAAATGACGATTTGCGTCAATTAATGGTTGTAACATATCCCCTGCGGTAAAGTCGATATCCACTTCATTATTTTTCGCATTCTGACGCGCAGTGACTAACGCTTCTTCACTGATATCCGTAGCGTGCATCTTTACACGACTCTCTTCTTTTGCGACTGTAATCGCAATGGCACCAGAACCAGTCCCAACATCTGCACATTCTACAGTTTCCTTTACCGGGAAGATCTCATCAATACGAGATAAAATCAATGCACAGAGTTCTTCCGTTTCACAGCGTGGAATTAATACATCTTCATTGACAATCATCTTATATCCATAGAACCATGAGTAACCTAATACATGCGCCATTGGTTCCTGTTTTAAGATTCTTTCCATGCCTGCATGGAATTCACTTGCGAGTGCTTCTGGCATCTCATCATCGATATGCATAAACAAATCATAGCGTTCACGTTGAGAGATTTCTAAAAGATATGCCATAACAGTTTCCGCAGGAATATCATTTTTTAGACACTCTTTTTCGTATTGCTTAATTGTTTTCGCAAATGTACTCACACTGCTGTCTCCTCGAGTTTTCTCTTTTCTTCTTCTGCTAGTAAGCCCTCAATGACACCATCAAGCTTACCTTCCATGATACGGTCTAACTGTGTAATCGTTAAACCAATACGGTGGTCCGTCACACGGTTTTGTGGGTAGTTATATGTTCTAATCTTTTCAGAACGATCACCAGTACCAATCTTAGCACGGCGAATCTTACCAGCTTCTTCTTCCTGAATACGCTTGAGTTCTTCGTATACACGTGCACGAATTAAGCGCATCGCTGTCTCACGGTTTTCAATCTGTGAACGTCCATCTTGACAGTTTACCGTAATACCTGTAGGAACGTGCACGATACGTACCGCAGAGTCTGTCTTATTGATGTGCTGTCCACCAGCCCCAGAAGCACGGTGTGTTTCAATCGTTAAATCCTTTGGATCAATTTCGATATCAGTATCTTCCGCTTCAGGTTGACATAGTACAGTTGCGGTAGAAGTATGAATACGTCCCTGTGTTTCTGTCTTTGGTACACGCTGTACACGGTGTACACCAGATTCAAACTTCAATTCCTTATATACATCTGTTCCCTTTACAGAGAAGATAATCTGCGTATATCCACCCGCTTCACTTACAGAAGCTTCAAGAACCTGTACTTTCCAGCCCTTACTTTCAGCGTACTTACTATACATACGATATAAGTCACCAGCGAAGATATTACCCTCATCTCCACCTGCACCGCCACGGATTTCCATAATGACATCATGATCATCATCTGGATCACGTGGCACAAGTAGGTGCTGAATTCTTTCTAATAAAGCTT
>CALBKL010000363.1 GCA_937895985.1 uncultured Solobacterium sp. | reverse complement strand
ATTAAAAAAACAGCCTATGATTTAAAGGCTGTTTCAGATAACTTATTTGTTCTTTAATTGTTCTAAAATCTTTTCTAATAGAACTGTTTCATCGCTCTTTGCAGGAGCAGCTTCTTCCTTGACTTCAGGCTTCTTGAGCTTGTTAATGCCCTTAACCATAATGAATAATACAAGTGCTAATAGGATGAAGTTAATTACAGATGAAATGAATGCACCAATCATTAGGTCAACAGCACCTAACTTAATTACAACACTTGAGAAGTCAACCTGGAATACAACACCTACTAATGGGTTAACGATGTTGTCGATGAATGACTTGATAATAGCCTGGAATGCACCACCGATGATGACACCAATTGCCATGTCCATTACATTTCCACGTAACGCAAAGGCCTTAAACTCTTCAATAAAATTCTTCATGTTATTTATCCTCCAATATAGATTTTAATTCGATAGTATCATCATCTAGAATCAAGTAATTACCCATGCAGAACGGATTGTCAGTTTTGAAGGCTGACGATTCTAAGATCGAAACTTCGTTAGCATTATATGATATTTCATAACGATTGCCACGTAAATCGCTCATAAACTTTAAATTTTGTTGATTTGTGAAACGATCTTTGATATGCATAAGAGTCCGTTTACCATAAACAAACTTATAAACTGATGGTTGAAAGCCATAACGTTGTTTAAAAGCATCTAGTGTTTTCTCGATTTGTAAATCATTCATTTCCTCTGAAAGAATAACACCTTTCATACCTGGAATCGATAATACATATGCAATCGCATAAGAATTAACAACATTGAGTGTCATGCCCCCGATACAATCCACAAGCTTATTATTAAAATCTCCAACTTGAGAAACAACTGTATTGATAAGAGTTGCCTTACCTTCTTGTGATTCATGGATTACAGGGGTAACTGTATCATTCTCAACTACATTTAAGTAACTTTCACAATCAAATACTCTTGGTTTCTTTGTTTGAATAATATACTTGTAATTTTGGTCAAACACATTCTCTGTATGATAGTGATACGCTTGTTTGCCTAGTCTTATATGTTGAATAGCACGTAGATTATCTAATTTTTCTAATGCTAATCTACGAGTTTCGTTTATCACGCTAACTGGCAAGAAGATATGCTCAATTTCACCCTTAAGTTCTATAATTCGGTATGCAGATACACCGGTTTTTGCAAGAGCTGCTTCAATCTTTTCTCTTGTTAGTGGTGCATTTTTTGCTAGTTCTAGATTCACTAAGCTTTCTTGGATAATTGTATGTTCACCATCAGAAACTATCAGTTTTAAAGGTTTTCCAATTCTTGCTTCGTAGGAAACTGTAATATCAACTAATCTACTAAACGCTTCAATGTGATGTTGTACTTCATCTAGCAATCTAGTATCTGTTGTTTTATGCAACTTTTGTCCTCTCTTTGGTCTTCCTTCTTTGCATTCTAGAGTAACAATCTGTCCAGGGTTTGCACTATTCACCAAGAGATTCTTTTGGTCATAAATTTTAACAGCAGTTAATCCAATATCTTCAGGTACGCTTAGAATACGTAAGCCATCATGCTGGTATAGTGGTTTTGAAAGTTTTACCTTTACTTTGCCTTTATAGAAATCTACAACTTCTCCAATTACAACTCCTTGATGATTCGGACGATATTGGCTCATACGTTTAGTAACATCATCATGGAATAGATGGCCTTCTGAAAAACCACGATTAAACATCAGTTTTAACTCTTCTTGACGTTTCTTTGTTACACAATATGTTTCATTACGATAATAAGCATCGATAGCTTCACGGAAAGTCTTTGTGATAAGCCAAACATATTCCGGACGTTTCATACGTCCTTCTATCTTCAAACTACTAACACCTGCTCCTAACAGTTTTGGTAATTGATCAATAACATTCAAGTCCTTTGGACTAAGAATATATTCTCCTTCTTCAAATTCCGAACCATCTTCCTTGTAGTATTTCATGCGGCAACATTGTGCACACATACCACGATTCGCACTGCGTTGTTTCGTAACAACACTAAACTGACATTGACCACTATAGCTAATACAAATAGCACCATATGCAAATACTTCAATCTCCATGCCACTCTTACATGCTTTTTTTACAAGTTCAATTGGTGTTTCACGAGCTAATACCACCCGTTTAACTCCTTGTGTTTTCATATATTCAATGCCAGCAATATTATGGACATGCATCTGCGTTGAACAATGAACTTCAAAATCTGGAAAACATGTACGAACATAATGAAACAGGCCAAAATCTTGAATCAATAAAGCATCCACATCATGGTCATATAAAAATTGAATTTGGTCTTTTGCAGCTTCAATTTCAGGTTCATATAATATGGTGTTCATTGTCACATAAACTTTTACTCCGCGAATATGACAATAACGTACTGCTTCAATTAACTCTTCTCTCGAAAAGTTTCCTGCAAATGCACGAGCGGAAAAAGAATTTAGTCCTAAATAAACTGCATCACAGCCAGCTTGTACTGCCGCAATTAACGCTTCCATATTTCCTGCTGGCGCAAGTAATTCAGTTTTCTTCATAAAACCCCCTTAATCTTTTGATACTCGTTTATAAGTTGCTCTAGTCTCATCTTTGCATTTGCGGCAGAAGTACTAGGCAAACTAATGTGTGGTATATCTAAATGAATATATTGATTATATAATACAGCTGCTTTCTTCCCAGTCGTAACAATCAACTGTATATTTGATTTATGGACTAAACCAGCAATATCATTCGTTTTGACATTCTTGATAGAAGAATCAGAAGATCCTTCAATAGTACAAGAATGAATTACATCCCACATTGCAATATGATGCTGATGACAAAATAACACACGGTCAGTAATTTCTACTTTGAATAAAGCCTCCATTACTGCCCAAAAACGATTGGTCTTATTTGCATAATACATCTTATTTTGTCTACTAATCACAGATGGAAATGAACCTAATATTAATACCCGTGAGTGTTCATCATAGATTGCATCCAAGGGATGTATAACTTTCTTAGCACTGGCTTTCATCGAAATACTTAGCCAGTCCACCGATGGATGTTTCTTTCAAACTCATCGGTATACAATTACCAGTTTCTTTCATAGTCTCAACGATCGTATCAAAACTTACTTTATGAGTAGCACGGACCTTGTTCATGTGAATCGCTAGATTTGCGGCATCAATTGCACGTAGGATACCTTGTGAATTACGTTCGATACATGGAATCATCACATACCCCATAACTGGATCACAAGTTAACCCTAAATGATGTTCAATTCCAATCTCTGCTGCGTATTCAATATCATTTAAATTACCACCCAGAATATATGCAAAGGCAGCACTTGCCATTGAAACAGCAGATCCCACTTCAGCTTGACAGCCACCAACAGCACCAGAAATCGTCGCATTATGCTTAATTAAATTTCCAAAGATACCACCAATAGCTAGAGCATCAATCATAGTATCTTTATCAATCTTCAAGTCATGAATGCAATGATATGTTAAAGCAGCGATAACACCACATGCGCCAAGTGTAGGCGCAGTTACCACCTTATGTGTATCAGCATTTTCTTCGCCTGCGGCGTAAGCATAACTCATTAGTTTTAAATCATTTGCATACGAACAATTGTTTTCTAAACTCTCTAAATATAACTTACGTGCAATACGTTGCAATTTTAACTTACCAGGTAAAATCCCTGCTTCTGCAGTTATACCTGCATGAACGCATTCGACTTCTGCATCCACGATATCAGAAAGATGTTGACGTAAATTTGGCTCATAAGAATAGATATAAGAAAGTAACGATTCATTTTTATCTTGTAATACTTGCTTAATTTCTTTTAGTGTATTTTCCTGATATACTTCATCGTTCCAATCAAGATCTTTTTCCACAATCCGAATACTACCACCACCGATGGAAAATACAGTCCAACGTTGCTGAAGTTCATGTTTATCATTGTATGCGCGAATATAGAATCCATTAGGAAATTCTTCTTCCCATTCAAGAGAAAAAATTACTTTCACTTCACCTAATA
This sequence comes from uncultured Solobacterium sp., assembly GCA_937895985.1. The sequence goes on along the minus strand of CALBKL010000363.1, from coordinate 181 downwards.
AAGTTTGTTCAATAATCGCATCTGTATGATGCCCTTTCCCGGTTAAGGATAAAGAGCCAAAAAGTTCAGCTTCATAGTAAGGAAATGCACCATATGATTCATTAAAGAGCTTGCAGGCTCTCTCTGGTGCTAATGTATGTGAACTGCTCGGTCCACGTCCTATTTTATATAGTTCTTTAAT
>CALBKL010000362.1 GCA_937895985.1 uncultured Solobacterium sp. | reverse complement strand
TTTTTTGAATTCATTTCTGTTTCTCCAGTTTTCTTTTTTCTTTAATGCTTTCAATGAGATGGCGAATTGTTGCGAGTGGATAATACATCAACATTCTTGGTCCACTAAAGCACATCACAGTTTTAATTCTTTCTCTCATTTCTGGTTTGTAACAATGTACATGGCAGTTTGCACAGAATGTTTTTGTTTCCATGAAGGGGCAATGACTGCTACGAAAGGTAGCGTAATCAAGTAATTCCTGACATTCAGGACAAAGGCCATCTTTTGTACCGTGCTTCTTTCGACAATAGACTTCAATCATCTTTGTGACGATAGAAATCTCGCGTTGACGTTTTTCTTCAATTTTGTTCATGCATGACACCTTCTGATGCACGATAGATACGATCAGCGATTGCCATTGTTGATTCACGATGGGATACCAAAATAATGCATTTATCGTGTTTTTGCTGTTTTAGAGATTTAAGAATAATACCTTCGTTGATACTATCTACGTTACTTGTAGGTTCATCCAACAAGATTAACCTACTACCACGTAGAAATGCACGGGCTAATCCAATGCGTTGTTTTTCGCCTGCAGAAAGATTATCTCCAAGTGTTCCGACTTTACTTTGATAGCCATTTGGTAGTGTCATAATGAAATCATGAACAGATGCGTTGCGGCATGCATCCTCGATTTCTTCAATCGTTGCATCTGGTTTTGCAATGCGAAGATTTTCCTCAACAGTATCATCAAAGAGATATGTTGTTTGGCTTACCATTGTGGCATTCGATAATAAACTATCTGTATTAATATCATTAATATCGATGCCGTTGTAGAGGATATCTCCTGTTTCTTTTTGCCAGAATCGAAGTAATAGTTTTAGGAATGTTGACTTGCCACAACCTGATTCACCAACGATACCAACTATTTCACCTAACTTTGCATGCATGGATATATCTTTTAGTACCTGTGTTTTCCCGTCATACGAGAAAGATAAGTGATTTACTTCTAGGTTTTCGAATGTAAAGTCTTTTCCATCTGTAATTGGGGTTACTGCTGGTTTTTCTGATAGTAAGTTGAGTACACGGTCACCAGATGCAAATGTCTGTGTTAAGTTTCCAGGGAGTGCAGAGATAGCGATAACTGGACCAAAGGATCCAAATACTGCTGTTACACCAATTAACATCTTACCGATTGTTAGACTGTTATTTGCGACTAGGATAATACCTACAATGAGTGTAAGGATGATGAAGATTGAAACGCTTAGTTCTGTTTCTGCAGT
>CALBKL010000361.1 GCA_937895985.1 uncultured Solobacterium sp. | reverse complement strand
TGCTTGCATGTTATCCGAATTTTTAACTAACATTGATAGAATTCTAAACAAAATCGCGAGAATTTCACAAGTAAAAAAATCTGATAATATCATTGGACGTACAAACCGCTTTCATTTAAAATGAAAAACGTTAGGTAGACGGAGGAGAAAACAATGCTAAATAATGAAAAATGGCAAGGCTTCCAGGGCAGAAACTGGAAGGAAGAATGCAATGTTCGCGACTTCATCCAAGCAAACTACAAACCATATGATGGTGATGAGAGTTTCTTGGCTGACGCAACAGATGCGACTAACAAGCTTTGGGGCAAGTTACAGGAATTGCAGAAGGCTGAACGTTCAAAGGGTGGCGTTCTAGATGAAGAGGCTGATGTAGTATCAGGCTTAACTGCGTATGGCCCTGGCTATATTGATGAATCCTTAAAGGATTTGGAAAAGGTTGTAGGTCTTCAGACAGATAAGCCTTTAAAGAGAGCGTTTATGCCTTATGGTGGTATCCGTATGGCAGAAGAAGCTTTATCTACATATGGCTATACACCAAATCCAGAATTACATAAGATTTTCACAGAGTATCATAAGACACACAACCAAGCAGTATTTGATGCATATACACCAGAGATGAAGGCTGCTAGAAGTAGCCATGTTATTACCGGTTTACCAGATACATACGGTCGTGGACGTATCGTTGGTGACTATCGTCGTGTAGCTTTATATGGTGTTGACCAATTGATTGCGTGGAAAGAAGAAGATAAGTTAAATTGCGGCGATGGCACAATGGTTGATGATGTCATCCGTCAAAGAGAAGAACTATCTGAACAGATTCGTGCATTAGAAGGCATGAAGAAGATGGCTGCTGTATATGGATATGATATTTCCGCTCCAGCATCTAACGCGAAGGAAGCAGTTCAGTGGTTATACTTCGGTTACTTAGCAGCTATCAAGACACAGAATGGTGCTGCGATGTCTGTAGGACGTATTTCTACATTCTTAGATATTTATATCGAAAGAGACTTAGAAGCAGGTACATTAACAGAAAGTGAAGCACAGGAATTAATTGACCATATCGTTATGAAGTTCCGTATGGTTAAGTTTGCTCGCATTCCTGCATATAATGAATTATTCTCTGGCGACCCAGTATGGGCAACACTAGAAGTTGCAGGTATGGGTATGGATGGTCGCTCTATGGTTACAAAGAACGACTTCCGTTTCTTACATACATTAGAAAATATGGGTCCTTCACCAGAACCTAACCTAACAGTATTGTACTCATCCCGTTTACCAGAAAACTTCCGTAAGTATGCGGCTAAGATCTCTGTCACAACAAGTTCTATTCAGTATGAAAATGACGATGTAATGCGCCCTGAATGGGGAGATGATTACAGCATCTGCTGCTGCGTATCTGCTACACAGACAGGTAAGGAAATGCAGTTCTTCGGTGCACGTGCAAACCTTGCGAAGGCACTTCTATACGCTATCAATGGTGGTGTAGATGAAAAGAGCTTTAAGCAAGTTGGACCAGCATATCGTCCAATTACTTCTGAATACTTAGACTACGCCGAAGTAGAAGCGAAGTATCTACAGATGCTAGATTGGTTAGCAGGTTTATATGTAAACATCTTGAACCTCATCCAATACATGCATGATAAGTATTACTATGAAGCAGCTGAAATGGCTTTAATTGATACAGATGTAAGAAGAACATTCGCTACTGGTATTGCAGGATTCAGCCATGTTATTGACTCACTATCCGCAATCAAGTATGCAAAGGTTAAGACAGTTCGTGATGAAAATGGATTAGTTGTTGACTATGAGATTGAGGGAGACTTCCCTAAGTATGGTAATGATGATGACCGTGCAGATGAAATCGGTGTATGGTTATTGA
>CALBKL010000360.1 GCA_937895985.1 uncultured Solobacterium sp. | reverse complement strand
TCTAGCTTCAGCATTTAATTGATTAATCCAATTATCCGCATTGATTTTTGAGTATGGAAATTCAAACCATACTTCATCAGGCATTTGATTCAAAACTAATCTGATTGCATCCACTCTTGCACGCTGTTCGCTCATCTCATCAATGAAAATATTATGCGGAGTCAATTTGATACCCTTTATATAGTATTTCTTCTCTTTTCCGATTATGATGCAGTCATCTTCAACGGACTGTAAGTCCATCCATTTTAAAGTAGTCGCAACTTTCTTCTGGAGTTGTTTTGTTGCCTTCTTTGTTTTAAGCAGCTTATGATATTCTTTTTTCTCAAGCCTGCTCATTTTTCTCTCATTTTTCATCTCGATAGATGCCCTCCCAAAGATACACTCTATTTGAAGTAACAAAATCTATTGCCATCTTCAAAAACAATAAATTATTGTGATAAATATTAGCAGATGCAGTTAGTAAGAAAGATATTGCAGCAGGAAAGATTAACAAAAGAATAATTAATATATTTGTTTGATTTAAAAATCCTACGTATACTATTTCACCTAGAAAACTGAATGTACTACCAGCAATTAAAATGAGTAGATCTATCCATCTAAATCTACCCATGATTAATCTTCCACTTTTGAAATTTTTTGGAGCCGTAAAACTCAGTATCTTTAATTTCTCATCATCCATTATTTACCCTCCCATTTCCTATTAATGCATCTCTTCTTGCTTGTGCAACCTGTGGTGCACGTACCGCATTCACACCACTCTTTATACCTTCAATCACATTTCTGGCTTTTTCACCTCCAGAAAGATTAGCTTGCATTTTCTGACGTTGTGCCTTGCTATTGAAAATACGTTGTGCGGATTTTGTATAGCAGAAATTTCCAAAGGCACTTGCCATGCTGCCTAATTTGGAATGTGTGTTCAAACTATTGAGCCGTGTTCCAGCGTTTGTAACCCTTCCATCTCCATAGGATAAGATTCCTCTATCATTTACTGAAGCCATCTCAGATGAGGAAGCAGAAACACCATTCATATTTAATTCATTAGTGTGATTTCCACTTGGGGGCGTTTCGCCCCCAGAAGTATTTCCACCACCAGTTGGATTTAATGAACGTGCTCCCATCATTCTTCCACCTGCATAGATGGCAGTTGCTAAGCCTGTCTTTCCCACTCCAGCAGTAGCTAATGCGCCTACGCCTGCGATTCCAACACCAGCTTTTGCAATATTAAGTCCAGTTCCTACTGCACCCATTAGCATTTGTGCTTGCTGCATCATTTGTAATCCTGATTGAGAACCAACATCAGCACCTATTAATTGTGCTACACCACTTGGTGCAATGATGATGGAAAACAGTGCCCCAATAAAAGCTAAACCTTTTGCTAAACCACTAAAATTATTTGGAAGGTTTGTTGCAAATAACATTGCTATCCATATCGTAGCCATTTGGAAATAGATTCCCAGATAATCACTAAAACAAAGCTTGAACCACATTGAAGCAGCCTGATCATCTGGATCAACTAATCCTGACAACGCATATGGTGCAAGAACCATCTTTAATAAGATTCCTACAAAGCGCTGTATAACCTGAATTGCTACCTGTAAGAATACATACAAACACATTCCACCAAGGATTAAACTAAGTACCAAGTTACTCGTATCTTTAAAATACTTATAGTCTCCTCCATCCTTTTCATTTATCCCTTCATTACTAACATTAATCTTATCAATGTAATGTTCACCAGATTCTAGTTTTATTCCTGTATCAGTCTCTCCAAGTTTGTTATCTTTTAAGTTGGCTGAACCAGCTTCAATAATAATATCTGAAGGTGTCACTTCACTTGTAACAGCAATTTGTGGTAATGCTTTTGCACTCTCTGCAACAAACGTATTTAAAGCTGGCATCAAAATAGGAATAAAAGACAAAGTTATTACTATTGCTAATACTCTTTGAAATAACATTCCTCCACTGAGCTTATCTATTCTTTCAGTATCACCCATGGCTGATTTGAAAAACATGATTGCAATACGCATCAGTACAAAAAATGCTAATGCTGCAAAAATGATTTTAAAGAATGTCCAGATCCACGGGAATTGATTAATATTCAAACTGAAGAACTGCAAAATGATTGAATAGATATAATCCACTACTTTTAACACCAAGCCTAAGAAAATCCAAATAATAGATCTAAATCCACTTGTCATCAAGTCCATATAGTCCTTTCTTTACGGCTACTGCCTTTATTAAATATTGATTGATACGATTTTTAAAATGATATTGATTGATAGTGCTACTACACCTACTGTTACACCCTTTGCGACTGTAGACCAATAGGATTGTGTCTGCTCACCACTTGCATCTTTCTTAAACCAATCAATCGCTTTAATCAAAAGATAGATAACAAGTACTACTGGAATCAGCCCAAACAAGATATTTGTTGCGGGGTCTAAATAACTTTTAATCCACGTATTAAATGCACTTTGGTCAATTCCTTCAGCAGAAACAGCTAAAGTTGAAAATGCTGTAATTGAACTACATAAAGTTAATAAAGCAGTTGTTTTAATTGTTTTAATTTTGTTAATCATATTCTTCTCCTCTTTTTATTTTCTTCTGATTCTTTCTAAACCCATCCATACCTGTTTCCAACGTATTGTCTGATACGTTCCTTTTTTTTCATTAAATAGATAGATTACATCTTTGTTTTTTAAAGTTATCTTCAATCGTCCATTTGTATCTTCTGTATACTCTTTAGGGACTGTAAAGAAGACTCCTTCAAGGCTCCCACCTTCTGGAAGATAAATCTTAAATTCATCTTCGATTTCTTCATATTTAAATTCTGGTGGCAACTCATATCCATATAATTTACTCATCCATTAAGCAGCTCCTTTCCACCTACAAATATCTTCCCTGTTCCTTTATCTACCACATAGGTCAATCCACCCAAATCATAGCTTTCAATACAGAAAAGATTTTTATTTAATTCATCTTGATGAAAGTTATAGTTCATAACAAACTGCCACATCATCTCAGCTGCGCCTTTTGCACTATCTATCTTCTTTTCTTTTATAAGCGTTTTGATTCCAACAACTAACGGATTATAAGCTTCTGCTCCAAGCAACCCGAAAGAATCCTTAATAATTTGTACGGCTGCTAGTCTTATCTTATTTTCCAATACCTTTTTCTTATCTACTTCCTTCACAACATTCTCCTTTCTATCTTCTGGGGGCGTTTCGCCCCCAACTAATTTAATAGCTTAGTTTGTACCCTTTATACAAACCATCACCACCCATAATAGGCTCACATGAATATGCCCCAAAAGCTGAACCAGCAGCTATGCATGCACTGTATCCAGAATCCAAGGTATACCCATCTGAGAACATAAAATACTGTGTTCCATGAGACGTGGTGATGCTTGGGGGCGTTTCGCCCCCAGAAGTATTTCCACCACCTCCACTCGGTTGATAGATTACGATCGTCTCTGGTGTAGGCGCAGGTTCTGGGTCTTTGTAATGTAGACTTAAAACGCTCTGTGACTCATTTCCAGCCTTGTCTTTAACGCTGTATGTAATCGTTTGGTCATTTATACTCTCATCTGGATTTGTCCACGTAACATGCTCTGTAACGTCTCCATCAACATCGTCCATAGCACTAGATAAATAAGATTTGCCATTAAAAGAATCTTTGGTGCGAGTTAAAGTAATATCTTTTGTATTTAGTGTAATCACGGGTGAGTTCTTATCTTGAATGTTCACCGTCAATTCTTTAGAAATACTTTTTAATTGATTCTTTAGTGTGTATATAACTTTCACTTGTCCAATATGCTTCGTATCAATTGCATTAGGCAACACTAATTGCACTCCATCATCCTTAGTATATTCATCGATATAATCAATAGGATTAAACGCATCACCATAACCTAAATCAATATGTGTACTCTTCAGTTTTAATTCCATAGGTTGATTAAAAATCAGCCAGTATTTTCTACCAAAGTATCCTCCAACCACAGCTACACCAATCAAGAATAAAATCAGTATCACAACAAAAAGATTTTTCAGTTGCATCGCATGTAGCTTTGCTCTTGCTTTTTCTTCGATTACATTTTCATTTTGAAGTTTGATTCTAGCGTGGTTCATTGCTTCATAATTTATTGACGGATCTAAAAATACACTTATTTGCTTCAAGGTAAAACCATGCTCCAAAGCTAAACGTATTTCCTGCATCTGCATATGGTCATATTCAGACTTCGCAAAGATGTCTATCTGTTCTGTATCAAGTCCATTTTTTAAACCTTCTTCCACTTCATGCAGTTGAAATGAATTCAGTCCACGCTTTCGTATCTTTTCTAAATAATCATCCACTGTAATCTCCTTTCTATCTTCTGGGGGCGTTTCGCCCCCAACAATCTATAAGCTTCTTCCTTTACTCAAACTTTGAGTAAGTTCCTCACTTACATCTATTGCTAATGTAGTTGTATTTATAGGATTCAATCCAAAATTCTCTACGCTGAAGATACCATCCTCATTATGCACGCATGCTTCTGATTTATGTAATTCATTGAATCTATCTACTGTAATTACGTTTGCAGCCATGTCCATAAAATCGGTAGCTAATGTTGCTTGTTTTAATGCATCTTCAATCGCATTTGGATTGTTTTTGATAATAGTGCTCCATCCCTTTACATAGGCTAGATGATTTTTTGAATGTTCTTGAATATAGGAATCCATGTCTGCATCGCTTGGCATTAATCTGCTGGCAGCTAGGCAGCTTGTCATCTCTGCTACAAG
>CALBKL010000359.1 GCA_937895985.1 uncultured Solobacterium sp. | reverse complement strand
CTTCTGTAGAACTATGACTCTTTACAACCGTAAAGGAAGCGTAATCTCTTCGACCCGTAATACCTGTAACCGTTGAAGTACCATTGGCTTTATCATACTCTTCACAATCATCTTGAATGAACGTTCCAGGATTCTCTGGATCATTTGTATTCAAGATATGAATTGGAATATTCTTTTCACGGACTGGGAAAATCGCATCATCATGAAGTACATTAGCACCCATATAGCTCATCCCACGTAGTTCACTATACGTAATTACTGGAATTTGTTGTGGGTTATCGATAATACGAGGATCAGCTACCAATATTCCAGACACATCAGTCCAGTTTTCATAAACTTCCGCATCAACGATATTTGCCAATATTGAACCAGTAATATCACTACCCCCACGACTCATCACTTTAATTTGTCCATTTGGCAAAGCCCCATAGAAACCAGGAATAACATACTTCTGATTCATATCCACTAGTTTATCTAGATTCTGTTTAATCTTCTCAAAGTCAAAATCTCCATTATACTTAAACGCAATTACATCTTTTGCATCTAAAAACTTTGCGCCTAAATATTCAGCCATGCATCTAGCAGTTAAATACTCCCCACGTGAAACAATGTAATCAACTGGCGCATGTGTATCCAACATCTCTTTGACACTTGCGAATTCTTTTTCTAAATCAATCTTTAACGCAAGTGAATCACAGATACGTTGATATTTCTCTTTTACAAGATTAAAAATTGTTTCGTAGGATACACCATAGTTAATATGTGCATGTAAAAGATAAAGTAAATCTGTCACTTTATAATCATCACGATTTTCTTTACCACACGCACTTACGACAATAAACTTACGATTTGTATTCGCATCCACAATGCGCTTCACTTTTTCAAATTGTTCTTTACTAGCTACTGAGGAGCCACCAAACTTACTTACAATCATGCATTACCTCCGCCACAAATACTGTACCATCTTCTAATTTTCCAATCAAAGAAGCCAGTTCTACAAATGATATCTTCTTTGTAATGCATGTATCTTCATCAATTCTTTCTTCAATCATATCTTGGATATCATCAAGATTGATTGAACGAACATAGAATGAGGATACACGACTCGTATTGTCAACATGAATACTCTCATCTCTTAAGACTGCTATATCTTGCTTATAGAGTAAATCAATCAAATCCTGTACAACCGCATGTGCTGTTGGATAAGAACCTGCGCCTTGACCAACATAAGTCATCTTTCCAAGTGTTCTTGAATCACTTTCGATTGCGTTGAAGTTTGCCGGTATTGTCGCAAAAAGGTTCTCTTTTGGAATAAAGGTTGGGATAACTGTAGCACTAACACTATCATTAGACTTTATACCAGTACCGATTAATTTGCACACATAACCATGCGTGCATGCATACGCAATATCTCTAGCACTAATATAACGAATCCCATAGATATCAATATCTTGAATGCTTGTAAGTACACCAAACCCCTTACAACTTGATAGTACGACTTTGTACGCTGTATCCATGCCATCAATATCATCTGATGGATCAAATTCCGCATATCCACAATCCTGTGCTTCCTTTAAGGCTACCGCAAACTCCGATCCCTCATCACTCATCTTACTTAAGATGTAGTTTGTGGTCCCATTAAAGATACCACGGAAGCTTTCAATATCATCGATACGTTTTGTCCGATCTAAATTACTCATCCATGGGATTCCACCACCACACGCAGCCTCATACTTTAAACTAACACCGCGTGTACGTGCGGTTTCTAATAGTTCTCCCAAATGATTCACTAACATCTTCTTATTGCTTGTCACAACATGCTTTCCATTGAATAACGCCGCTTGAACATAACTAAATGCCGGCTCATCACCACCGATACATTCCACTACTACATCAATATCAGGATCTTCCACAATGTCATGGATATCCACTGTCATACGTTCATCCGTAATATCCTTTTCATAGCGAACCAATATCTTAGAAATCTCCAGTTGCGAGACTTCTTTCGTATTCTTTTCATCAATAATCTTTCTAACACCAGAACCTACAGTTCCATGTCCCAATAATCCAATTTTCATATGAACCTCTGTTTCTAAAATAGATACACTTGTATTTAAAACACAAACAGTGTATCATTTTTCTATATTTGAAACAAGAAGGAAGCCCTATGAAATATATTAGTACACGAAATAAAGATAAAGTTGTATCATCCTCTGAAGCGATTATCCAAGGTCTCGCTGCTGATGGTGGTCTCTATACACCACAAACACTCAATCAAAAGGTAGATTTATCCTCTACACTAAAGATGAACTATCTAGAGTTAGCACAGTATATTCTATCTCTTTTTTTAAGTGACTTTAGCCAAGAACAGATCCAACAATGTGTTCAAAATGCCTATCAAAACTCATTTGAAAACAACGAAGTAGCACCACTATGCAAATATCACGATGGTTGGCTAATGGAACTATGGCACGGTCCAACCAGCGCCTTTAAAGATGTAGCTTTAACACTACTACCGCATCTATTAACAGCCGCATACAAAAACCAGAATGAAAATGACCTCATCTCCATTCTTACTGCCACAAGTGGCGATACCGGCAAAGCCGCAATCAATGGATTTGCGGATGTCAAAAACACTGCCATCACAGTACTCTATCCAGAAATCGGTGTATCTGATATCCAAAAGAGACAAATGCGAACATCACTAGGTAACAATGTCGAAGTCATCGCAGTCAAAGGAAACTTTGATGATTGCCAACAGATTGTAAAAGAAGCGATGAAAAATCCAGTTGTACTAAACGCATGCAAGCACATGAAACTATCTTCCGCTAACTCCATTAATATTGGTCGCTTACTCCCACAAATCGTCTATTATTTCGACTCCTACGCAAAACTTGTTAAGAGTGGTGATATTCAATTGGGTGACGCGGTAAACTTCATTGTCCCTAGTGGTAACTTTGGTAATATCCTTGCTGGATATCTTGCAAAAAAGTTAGGCTTACCCGTTAAAAAACTAGTATGTGCATCTAACTCAAATAATGTACTAACAGAATTTATCCGTACAGGTTCCTACAACGCAAATAGAGCGTTTATTCCTACGATATCTCCATCGATGGATATCCTAGTATCCAGTAACCTAGAACGTTTATTATTCCTTCTTAGCAATCATAACGACGTACTGATCAATCAATATATGTCTTCGCTTAAAGAAGATGGACATTATACAATCTCTGATGAATTACGTCATGCATTACAAGAAAGCTTTACAGCGTATGATTGCTCAGAGGAAGAATGCAAGAAAGTGATTTACGATACCTTCCACAATGAACATATTCTCATCGATCCACATACAGCAGTCGCCGTACATGCATGTCATGCATATAAACAAGAATCAAATGATACTACACCATGTATCGTATTATCCACAGCGAGTACATATAAATTTGCGAAAGATGTATATGCGGCCCTTACAGGAAAATCTTGCGACGATGAATTTGAAGCGATGGATGCTTTACATAAATACACATCCGTTGCAATTCCTAAAAATCTAGCCTGCTTAAAAGATATGCCAATACGC
>CALBKL010000358.1 GCA_937895985.1 uncultured Solobacterium sp. | reverse complement strand
TTCTTTGAGGCAGATCCATACTATGTGGAAATCCTAGAACAACTCAAAGACAAAGAAAAACGAAACGATAGTATAGCAAGCCAAAAACACTTACGTTATGCATTAAGTACACGTCGTGAGATTGAAGCGATTGCACAGGATATCGCGACATATCGAAGACCATGTAATTTAGTGCTTACTTCATGGAAGACACAATATCCAGTTGTACAACAAGTGTTCGCAAGATATGAAATACCATTTTCAACAGTACATCATGATGTATCTGCAAGACTCATTCAACGCTATGTTGCATTAGTCAATCTTGCATATCGAAAAAATAAAGAAGCTTTAATGAAAGCTTTATATATTGATGCTTTTGGTGTAGATGACCAAAAACAGAATCATTCTTTATTTACTGTTCTAAAATATCTAGACCAAGTATTAGTAGATGTAGAATGTCCTAAGCATTTATCAAAGTATCTAGAAGCCTCAGATGTATTTAAAAAGGAATCTGTGCGTTATGCTTACTTTGAAGAGCGAGCAGATGAACTATTTAATAGTATCCAACAAGATTTAGATAGCTTGATGAAAGCATCTACATTTGAAGAGATATTGATGAATGCATTTGAAATTATTCGTAACCAAAAAATTTTACAGAATAAACATGAACTAAAGGAAGGTAGACAGTTACGTAATGTTTTACAGTCTATTTTGACAAGTGAAAAACATGATGTAGAGAACATCCCTTTTATCATGCATATGTTGCAGGGTATTCATGCAGATAGCGCTGTATTTATAGACGCAATCTGTACGGTAACAGACTTAACACATCCGGTTAGAAAACAAGAGGTAACTTACGTAATTGGATGTAGTGGAAAGAATTATCCAGGCTTTCCAGTTCATAATGGCTTGTTTGATGAAGATTACCTTGCAAAGATTCCATCTTATCCAAGTATGAATCAGCGTTATGGTTACTATATGAACGCACTACAATGGATTGATTCCTCGGCGGAAGAAATCTACTATTCATATTCTACAAATGACTATCAAGGCAAAGAAATGCAACTGGCTTACGAAGTGCAATCTAAAGTGGACATGAAGAAAGAAAATACACCATGGCCAGTTTTGATTGTAGATAATCATGTAGAAGTAAAACATGAATTAACACCAGAGACTGCACAACAATTATTCCTAGATGAAAAAGGAATGTTAAATGGTTCTGTTAGTACGGTAGAGTCATACTACCGTAATCCATATGGATACTTTATCCAAAAGGGGCTTGGAATTATAGACCAAGAATTCTCTGCATTAGATCCAATTACAATTGGAAACATCCAACATCATTTCATGTATACACTACTATCTTCTTATAAAAATAAATATATGCATGATAGCGCAAAGCGTAAACAGTATGCATTACAAGAAGATGGAACGAATATCTTAACGACGATTCAAATCAAGGAAGCGCTTAGACCATATTTCGATGTACTTAAGATGACACATCCGAATGAACATTATTTATATGATATTTCTTTGGAAAGACTAGCAGATTCATTATCTAAATTTATGACATTCATGCATGATTTAGAGAAAGATTCTAGTTTTATTCCAGAGCACTTTGAATACCGCTTGCCTGAAACAATGATTGGTAATGTAAATATCCGTGGTATTATTGACCGCATTGATTTATATCAAGATTTAATTCGTATCATTGACTACAAATCATCCGTTTTATCCATTAGTGAAGATGAAGTAAAACAAGGGCTACGTCTGCAGATGTTAACATATATGATGATTGTCGCAAATAACCTGCAAGGAAAGAAATACAATCCAACTGCTGTACAGTATATCTCTACGAAGGATGAAACGATTGATTTAAATCGTGTTTACAATAAATGTGGAGATATGCCAAAACAAGCATTATTAAATAGCTTAGAGGAAGATTTTATCAAGAGTCGAAAGTGTGCAGTATGGATTTTTAACGAACATCGTAATGATGTGGATATAGACGCAAGACATATCAAGAGTCCAAAGAATATTTACGATTTCAATAAGATTCAAGCATATATCGAAGGAATCTATGCAAATTTCCATGAACAAGTTCTCAGTGGAAATATTGAACTATCGCCAATTGAAAATACAACATTACCATATATGGCAATGTATCACTTTAATGGTGAATATCGTATCCCAACAGCAGTGGAAGTGGAGGGTATTCCAACAGATATTCCATTTAAGTTAGATAAAGAAGAAATTGCGGCAAAGGGGGCAAAAGAAGATGAGAATCTCTGAGAAAAATCAATTATCTGCTGAACAGTCCGTTGCCTGTAATTCTTCTGGGATGGGTATTGTCGTTTCCGCATCTGCTGGTGCAGGAAAGACAAAAGTACTAGTATCACGGTTGGTAAAAAGATGTCTTGAGGATAATCCACGTGTACCTTTATCACGTATCCTCGCTTTAACATTTACTGAAGCAGCCGCAAGTGAAATGAAGAAGCGTGTTGCCCAAGAGTTAAATGAAATCAAACAGTTAGCAGGAAAAGAAGTAACTGTTGATAATGAACTCATTCAATATATTGATAATCAGATTATCGCGCTAGCAAGTGCGAACATCACAACTATTGACTCTTTCTGCTTATCTATTATCAAAAAATACTACAATATCATTGGCTTAGACCCAGCTACGATAGAGAATATTCTTTCGGGTGGGCAAAATGAAAATATTCAGCGTGATGCGTTTATGAGAGCGTTAGAGTATGCATATCAAACAAGTCCACAAGAAACAGTTGCGCTCGCTTCTTACTTCTCTAGTCGAGCTGACGACTATAATGGACTATATGATGCGGTCGTGAAAATCAATCGTCATGCGGAATCATCTGTTGACCCAGATGAATGGTACCAACATGCATTAAAGATGTATCCAAAGAAGTTTGATCCTACAAGTACAAATAACTTTACATCTTTTGATGATTTTGAAATCAATATTCGCAAGTATTTCTTTGCGTCCTTGTATGGACAACTGGCAGTATTACAACGCGATATAGAAATTTTGCAGGATTTACCAGAGGCTATTAATGGACGTGGAAAAGTAATTGATAACTCTGTAGCCTTTGATACATTCTTAAATATCATTCAAACATTACAGGTTGAACTGATGCCAGAAGATGAAAGTAATGCATATACTTTTGCGATTTATCAAAACTATAAACAACAAATTCAAATGATGGATGATACAAAGCTTGTAAGTTATAAGAAAGAGAATTATCCAGAACATGCACGAGCAATGGATCATTTGAAGAAAACTCTCAAGAATATGTCAGAAGAACGTTTGAATGAAGATGATTTTGTTTCAGACGCAAGAGATGCCTCGACCATCAATACAGCACTCATCAATCTAGCGAAGAATACATATCAAAATTGTATACGCATCAAACAAGAGAATACTGCTATGTATTTCTCGGATATGGAACGCTATGCGTATGAAATTCTAAAACATGAAAATGTTGCGAAGGTTATCCGTGAAAACCTACAGGAAGTCATGATTGATGAGTTCCAGGATACAAGTAAACTACAGGACACAATCATTGAGATGA
>CALBKL010000357.1 GCA_937895985.1 uncultured Solobacterium sp. | reverse complement strand
TACAAATGAAGAACTGTACCGGCAGTTATTAGAATTAGATCCTAAACAAAGTGAAAAAATACATCCAAATAATCGGCAACGTCTATTACGAAGTTTAACAATCGCAAGGCGTAGTCCAAAAGTCCAAAGTGAAATGATTGCAGACCAGGAACATCGTATGTTGTATGATGCGCGTATTATCGGCTGTACAATGCCACGCGAGCAACTCTATGCACGCATTAATGCGCGTGTAGAAAAGATGTTTGAGGCAGGTTTGCAAAAAGAAATAGAGAAGCTGCTACAGCAAGGAGTTTCCTTTCAGGATGCATGTATGAAGGGAATTGGCTATCGTGAGTGGGAGGGTTTCCACGAAGGAAAGAAATCCCTTGAAGAAGTCAAAGAAGATATTCAGAAACATTCTCGTCAATTCGCAAAGAGACAGTATACCTGGTTCAATCACCAGATGGATGTAGAGTGGTTTGAAAATAACAACAGTTTAGAGCGTAAAGCAATGTTAGAAAACTTGGTACATTGGTATCAGAATCAAGAATAGAAAGAAAAAAGACAGTATATTATCTTGTTTGACTTTTGGTCAAATAATCATATAATAATATTGTCAGGAGGACTTAATCATGAGTGAATTTGACAGACAAAATTATTATGGAACATATAACGAGGAGGCTGGCCTCAAAGCTTATATAACAAAAGTGTTTACATACATGGGTGTTGGCTTAACAATTACAGCTGCAGTAGCGTATCTTATCTTCCATTCCTTGATAACAAGAGGAACATTAGCACGCATCTTCTTCTTTAGTGAATCAGCAATCTATATCCAGATTGGATTATTAATCACACAGATTGTGTTGGTGCTTTCTCTAAATGCGGCAATTAGACATTTATCAAAGGGTGTATGTACAGCATTATTCTTTGCATACGCTGCGTTAACAGGTATTACATTTGGTGTTATTCCACTAGCGTATGAAGTGGGTACTGTATTCCAGGCATTTATATTTGCGGCAATCTTATTCGTAAGTTGTGCTGTCATTGGCCATGTCACAAATGTTGATTTAACAAAGTATAGTGGAATCTTATTTGGTGGATTAGTTGCCTTAGTAATCGCAAGTATCGCATCCATCTTTATTCCAGTATTACGTAATAACTTATTGATTGCATATCTAGGATTATTTATCTTCATGATCTATACAGCATTTGATATTCAACGTATCAAGCAGTTCTACTATATGGCAGTCAATGGAGAAGAAGAAAGAGAGAAGCTTGCAATCTATGGTGCATTGCAGCTATATCTCGACTTTGTTAACATGTTCCTATACTTATTAAGAATTTTAGGTAGTAGAAGAAGACGTTAATCACAAATCAATGTTAAAATAATGACAGGTCGATAAGACCTGTCATTTTTCACCAGGAAGGAGGATTGATGATGAAAGTCGCAGAACTAAATTTTACAGTCATGTATCAAAAGTACATTACAATCGAAGCGGACGATTTAACAGAATTATTAAAAGATAAAATCGAAGTACATCAGGATGACTGTTACGCTGTATGTTCAGCGTACTGTACAGAAGATGGAATGCTAATGTTTAATGTACTATCAATCGGTAATTCATGGGAAACATGTCTTAGAGGAATGGATAAACCAGAGATGCTTGGCTTCTTTACAATGGAACAAGTCTTTGACCGTGAAGTAAGGGTTGTCAATGAAACAGTTCAAATGGTAAAGAAGAATGCGTCATGGATTGAAAAAACAGAAACAAGAGATGAAGACTTACGTCGCTTGCGTAAAGATGAGCGTTTAGATGCATTACGCGATCCATTTTATCCAGATAATGTACTAGCAGGAGTAATGCACGGATCAGTCATTCATGAGATTACAGTGCGCTTAACAGGTATTCATGGTCCATTTGTTGTTGGAGAAGTGGATGAAGAGCCAAGCCAAGAAATTGGATTACACTTTGCGGATAAAGTATGGGCAATACCATACTATGCCGAGGATGTGTCACATTTGATTATCTTATTTGGTGGTGAAACACTAAGCGATGAAGAATCGGCAGTACTAGAAAAAATTGTGCATGAAACAGAGAAACTAGGAATTGATTTTTCTGGAATCTCGATGAAGAGCTAGGAGAATAACATGAGCCAGAGTCAAGATATTAAATATACTTGTCCTTATTGCCATAAGGATTTTGATACAACAATCTATACAGCAATTAATGCAGAACAAGATCCAGACTTGAAAGAAGCATGTATCAGTGGGGATATTTTTAGACATACCTGCCCGCATTGCCAGCATGCATTCATGATTCAACCACCACTGGTTTACTCAGACCCATCTAGAAAGTTCTTGATTTGGCTAAGCCAACAAGAGCCTGCAGAGTCTTTGAAGCAATTGGCACAGCCTCTTGTAAAACAAGGTTTTAAGTTAAGACGTTGTGCTACAGTGCAGGAATTTGCAGAAAAAATACAGATTTTTGAAGATGGTGTAGATGACATCATGGTAGAACTTGCAAAATACGACAGTTTTATCGAGTATATCGATAATAAAAAAGGAACTGCCGAAGATGTGACTGGTATTGAATATCAACATACCGAAAACGATGTAATGAAGATTAATGTACGAGCAGATGATAAGGGAATGTCATTCCTAATACCAATTAGTGTTCTTGAAGAAGAGATGAAAGTAGATAAAGATCGCTTCGCGATTGACGAAACAGATTTTCCACGTATCAATCATGATTGGATTATCAGTGCTTATACAGAAGCTGCTGGCAAGGCTTAAATGATCATATAATACAGGTTATATGAAGTGCATGCATGTTATACGATAGACATGCATGCACTTTTTGAAAATTTTTCATATAAATGTTCAAAAATGTACAAAAAATATTGAAATATTATTATCAGCCTATACAAATTATTGAAATAATATTTATAATAGAAGTTGTCGGTATGTAGTGACGATGGTTAAATGCCATGCATGCGAATGATAATTGGAAGGGAAAAACGATAAAATGAACAAGAAGGGCCGTGATTTCGTGGTTGCAGCTAATGTATTTAATTATTGCATTCAAGCAATTAAGGCAGAAGAAATCAAATCAACAAAGCTAAAGGGTGCAGAGACAATGTTACTATTATATTTAGGTTTTAACCCTCAGGGCTTAACAAACACAGAATTGGTTGAATCTAGCAAGATGGATAAGGCAGCAGTATCTAGATCTCTTGCAGAGTTAGAAAAAGGAAAATTCATCCATTTTGAATACCGAAATGGTAAGAGCAGATATGGTGCACATGCTGTATTAACAACAACTGGCAAAGAAGTCACAGACCATATTGTAGAAAGAATCAGCAAGGTTCTAACAAAAGCATTAGGTCATTTAAGTGCTGAAGAGAAGAAATCTTTCGTAACAAATATGGCTGTTGTTGCATCTGCTATGTTAGAAATAGTAGAATAGTATAGTGAAAATAAGATAGAGTAATCTATCTTTTTATTTTATGGAGGAAATATGAAGGATTATACAATTTTAGGTAGAGTAGCTAGTGGACTAGGGATTACCTACGATAAGGACGCAGGTGTAGCTTGTTCGACAGAGATGGGTTATACATATGCATTAACAATATTCCAGAATGTATATACAGTTATTGCTAAGTTCTGCGTTGTTGACCAAGACAATCGTAAGCCAAATGATTTAAATCTACGTAGTCTTGTAAGTGCTGTAAAGAAGGTGGGTAGTGCAAAAGCAAACGGTAATGTTGTAACTATTACATTCAAGACGGCATTTACTGCAAATGGTAAAGCCAAGAATATTATTTCATCAATCCCAGAAATTATTAACTGGTTCCATATGAATGGCTACTCTAACTGTGCAGAAGAAACATTAGAACCAGCAGACACAAGAGTATTTATCAAACAAGGTGCGATTCACTTCTATACAGAGGAAGTTGCAGTGCAAATGCTAGCAGATCATACAGAAGCACAAGCGCAGGCTCCTGTTGTAGTTGAAAACTATGCACTAGGTACAGCGTTTGCCTTAGGTGGTGTTATTGCAGGTGCTATTCTGATTGTCGTAATTGGTCAGTTAGGATATATCTCAATTCTTGCGGGTGTAGCGATGGGCTTTATGACATTAACTGCATACCAAAAGGGTGCGGGCAAGTTAAGTAAGATTGGAATTGCAATCTGCTTCGTATTAATGGTTATTGGTGTTTATTATGCAAATAAGTTTGACTTTGCATTAACAGTTACACAGGCTTTCCATGAAGAAGGATATGTCAATGTTCGTATGATGGACTCTTTCCAGGTATTACCTGAGTTAATGGAGAGAGGTCTTGTAGATAAGATGAACTACTATGCAATGTTTGCCTTCCAGTGTGTAGCAGCATTAGGTGGCGCACTTTCTCCACTTACAGCATTACTACGTCAAAACAAGGCGGCTAGCATTACAAAAATTCTTGGATAGTACATCACATAATTTTACAAAATCTTGCCATATTTGAGTGACAATAAATTTGTACTATATAAGTGCAGATAGGAATATCTGCCCTGAATGATTGCTCCCCTTAGCAAACATCAGTGAAATTCTATCCCCTTATTAAATAAAAACAAGAGAAGACCATGCGGAGGTCTTTTCTTGTTATAAGGGGTAGTATCATCCAATATAGATAAAAGGCATTAGCTTTCTTGCTAGCGCCTTTTATAATGTATTACTTATAGTTGTTTTTCTAACCAATCAGCCAAAGCTTTATAACGATTGGTTAGATTTTCATGATGCCCAAACTCATCAAATACAGATATGAAGTGATTCAACTGTTTACGTAGACTTGAGTGAATCTCCTCTGCACACTTTGGGGCGTTATCTAAAATATTGTTGTGGTGTGAACCTTCTGTTTTGCCGTTACATAAGTAAACGCTAGCGTTTTGGTTGATAACGGGATTCTCTTTACAGAAGGTAGCAAACTCTGGATACCAAAATGATCCACAGATAGAGAATATAGCACTAGGAATATTTGTGCGATACAAACTATACACGGCTGCTAGTCCGCCTAAAGAGTAGCCTCCATAAAAGATTTTGTTTGTATCGATAGAATACTTACTTTGAAGTTCTGGTAGAACTTTGTAAAATAGTTCATTGTGATATTCATCTGCTTGACCACCAAAGTCTTCTGCGCCTGAACGGATTGCAGTGGCCTGCCATGGCGTATAATCCACTAATCTATTTTCTGGTAGTAGACCGACAAGAATTGCTTTTTCTTTGAAATCATTGAAGTGATGAAGGTCACCATCATTGATTAGAATGAGTGGATATGCGTGACGAGGATCATAGTTTTGTGGTAGTGATAGTTTTGTTTGAATCATCAGATTATTTCTTTAGGAATGTGTTGATGGATTCAAGTGCGTCAATCACAGATGGTCCGTAATCCATTAGTTCGTCATAAGAGATTGTTAGGATCTTGCCATTCTTAATTGCAGGAACATCAGCTAGTACTGCGTTATTCTTCATCAGTTCTACAGCGTTAGCATCTAGCTTCTGATTGCGGTCGCTTGTAACGTAGAGAATGAATTCAGGTGCAGATGTTACTAAGTTTTCTAGTGTTAATCCAGAAGTACCTGTTGCGACATTTGTGTAACCGAATGTGTTTAGAACACTTTCTTGTAATGCTGACTTATATGCACCATATGTTTCATCATTGTATGCACACATGATGAGTGCATTCTTTAATTCCTTTGGTTGGTTTTTGTTAGCGGATAGTACAGCATCAACTCTTTCTTGTAGCTTCTTTGCATATGCATTCGCTTTTTCTTGTACGTTGAAGATGATGCCGATATTGATGATGTCTTCAATAACGTTGTTTAAGCTTTGTTCTGTGTTAGAAACAGATGCCTTTTGGGAGTAGATGCTGATACCATTTTGGTTCCATGTATCTACAGTTCCAAGTGACTTGTCTGAGAACATCATATTTCTACCGATAATTGCGTCTGGGTTGTAGGAGAGTGCTACTTCTTGAGAGACAGTCTTCTTATCACCAATGTGAGGAATCTTTTCGATTGCTTCAGCGTAGCTATCTGTAACCTTGTTATCTGGATCAAGCATACCTACAATCTTATCCTGTAGTCCTAAGTCAATTAAGATCTTTGTGGCAGATAGGTTGTTTGTAATAACGTGTTCTGGAGCTTTTTCAAATGTCTGTTGGATTTCTGTGCCATCAGCGTTATATGTTGTGATTGTTACTGGATACTTTGTTTCTTCTGCTTTTGTTTCTGATGTGTTTTCTGTAGTAGCTGTTGTGCTGTCCTTTTGGGATGTTGTGGATTTGTTGCTGCAACCAATCAATGAGAATGATAATACTGCAGCGAGTGTAGCGTTTAATAATTTTTTCATGAGTCTTCCTTTCATATATACTCTATTAATGCCTGTTGATCAGGGGTCCATGTCAGTTTACAGTTGATGCCATATACATCATGCATCGATTGTTCTGTGATTGTTGTTTGTGGTGTTCCTTCATAGCGGATGGTACCTTGCTTCATCAGATAGATATAATCTGAATAGCGACATGCAAGTTGAATATCGTGTAATACTGCGAGAACATTGATGTTTAAGTCTTTTACGATTTGTAGGATTTCAATTTGATATCGAATATCTAAGTGATTGGTTGGCTCATCCAATAGAAGTAGGGTTGGTTGTTGTGCAATAGCACGGGCTAAGGCAACACGTTGTTTTTCTCCTCCGGATAATGAGAGGTAGGAGCGGTCTGCTTTATCGAGCATGCCAACTTTCTGGAGAGCATCTTCAACGATTTCGTAGTCTTTATGTGTTTCTGATTGCATAAACGGGATATGTGGTGTTCGACCAAGAAGAACCATATCTTTAACACTGCAATCGAAATTGATTTCGTTGAACTGTGCTACGACTGCAATTTTCTTTGCGGCTTCTTTTAGGTGCAAATCATCGATACTTTTATTATCGAATAAAATTTCACCAGAATCTCTTTTCAAAACACGATAAATATTCTTTAGCAGTGTTGTCTTTCCACAACCGTTAGGGCCAAGAATCGTAACGAAATGCTGTTTATCTACATTGATGGAAACGTGGTCTAATATTTTTTTATCCTTGATGGAATAACATACATCTTTACAAGTTAGATCCATATTTAACCACCTTTCTGATTCTTGATGACAATGTAGACAAAGAATGGTGCACCAACCAGTGCTGTAAAGATACCAATTGGTAGTTCTGCATTTGGTAAAAGACAACGTGCTAGTACGTCTGCCCATATCACAAAGAGACTGCCTAGGATTACCGAGATAGGAATCATCTTTTGGTGACTTGTACCGACTAGGGCTCTTGCGATATGTGGGGTAATGAGTCCCACAAAGCCAATAATTCCACAACTTGAAACGAGAATACCGGTGATAAACGCAATGACTAGCATGTAAATCATTCTGTATTTCTGAAGAGAAATACCTAAAGTGATAGCAACTTCATCTCCCATTAACATCGCATTCATGATGCGGTGTTGTGTCATAAAGAAGAGGCAGGCAACTAAGATAATGATGAATGGAAGGATAATACTTCCCCAAGAGGAACTGGCAAGAGAGCCCATGGTCCAGAATTTAATGGTCATCATATTGTCGGAGTTTGCGCCGATAGAGATGATGAAGTTGGAAATGGCACTAAATAGTGCATTGACAACAACACCAGATAATACCAAGCTCGTGGTCGTAATCTTTTTACCTGCAGAAGCAATCACCAATACGATAATCGTTGCGATAATTGCGCCAAGGAAGGCACCAAAACCAATCAATGATTTAAGTCCTAGGATAATTAGGAGAGTTGCGCCGAAGGTTGCACCTGCGGAGATTCCCAATATATATGGTTCACAGATGGGATTATTAACCGTCGTCTGCATCGTACTGCCACACAGCGCAAGACCTGCACCAGCGATGAGTCCCATAATGACACGAGGACTACGCATATTCCATACAATCGCAATCGTAGATTTCGCAATATGATCTACATTTCCAATATGAAATAGTTGGTTGATGATAATCTGATATGTATCCGCAATAGGAATCTTTACAGCACCAAGAGATACGGCAACCAGTAAAGAGATACCCAAACAGACACATAAGAACAGTAATAGATATGGAAATGTAATATCACGTTTCGACTTCACTATCATTGAATTTATGTCATACCTTTCGCTTAAGTTAGTTAGATAAAACTAACCACCGTATCATTATAAATGGAAAGTTTATGAATTTAAATGTAGAATAGTAAAAAAACATGGATAATTATATAAAATATTATCCATGTAAGAAAGATTGTATAAAAAAAGAGGTGAAAGTATGCAGAAAAAGGATTTTGTGATTGCTTGTCAGAAAGAATATACCAGTCGTAAGTTATTGATTACGGGAATTTCTTTACAGACCAAAGAGAGTGGAAAACAGATTTCCTATGATACAACGCATAGTGCCTTTATTTACCCTCTTTCGGGATCCGCAATCATTTCTTTTAATGACCAAACATTCCATGCTAGTTCAAACGATATTATTCACGGGGCGAAAAATCAAAGAGTTACATTTGAAGTTACTTCAAAGGAACCGTTTGTCCATTTGAATATTTATTATGATCCAGAGGTTCCATGGCACGGTAGTAGCGACATCATGAATATGGTATTTAAAATCTCTTCACTTCAAGATAGTAGTTTTATTGAGTTATTAAATCGTTTGAAGAATAGTGTTATGCGTGCAAACTGGGATGACCAGATTCAACGTAACTTAATCGCTCAACAACTGATTCTTAGTTCCTTTGGCTATTCATATATCAATCAAGAATTATTACAGATTGAAAATGCGATTGAGCTGATGGGAACTTCATATCATGAGAATCTAAAGTTAAAGGATTTAGCCAAAGCTGCACAGATGGATGAGGCACATTTCTCCTATAAGTTCAATAAAGTCTATCATATTCGCCCAATTGACTATCTAATTCGTTTGCGATTAAGAAAAGCAGCCGATTTATTACTGAAGGGTTATTCAGTAACGGAGGCTGCTTGGAATGTAGGATATCAAGATCCATTATATTTTAGTCGATTGTATAAGAAACATTTTGGAATATCCCCAAGTCATACCTATCAAAATGAAGGAGGAGATATTGCATATCGAAGACAATCGAAAGAGAACTAACCTAAGATATGGAAAGCACTGCGGATATCTTTGTCTTTTCCTAATACTAATAAGGATTCTTCAGAGTTGAGTATATGAGAAGCACCTGGTGTAACAGAGATATCGTCATCTTTCTTAATCGCAATGATGTTGATGTTGTAGTGTTTACGTACATCAACCTGGCCGATTGTCTTACCTAACCATTCATTAGGTACAGCGATTTCGAATACCGCGAAGTCTTTGCCGATTTGAATGTAGTCAAAGATATTATCACTGCTATAACGCATGGCCGTTAAGTTACCCATTAACTTTTCAGGATATACAACTGCATCTGCGCCATTTCGTAATAAGAACTTTTCTTGTGTATCCCGTGCAGCACGGGATACAACTTTCTTTGCGCCTAACTCCTTGAGGTAAGAAGTGATTTCTAGGGAAGCTAAGAAGTTATCACCAACCGCAACGATACAAACATCAAAATTCTTAAGACCTAGTGTCTTTAAGAAATCCTGGTTTGTCGCATCACCAACTTCGGCGTTTGTGACATAAGGTAATACTTCTCTTACCTTATCTTCATCATTATCAATACCTAATACCTGAATATCTAAATCATTTAACTTGCGGGCAATATGACGGCCAAAACGTCCCATACCAATAATTAAAATCTGTTTCATACTCTCTCCTATTTAGCCTACGGCTACATTTTCTTCAATATATCTACCTAAGCATTGATTGCGGAATGGGAACATACCATAAATCAGGGTAAGTCCTCCAATACGTCCAGCAAACATTAGGAAGATTAAGATGATTCTTGAAATAATCGTTAAATCACGTGTGATACCAAGGGTTAAACCTACGGTAGCGATTGCGGATGCGGTCTCATACATTGCAGTTACCATTGGAACATTCTCAATGACACTAATAATCATTGCGGCACCTACACATAATGAGATATATAACATCAAGATTGTGGTAGCGTTACGTACGACTGTCTCTGGGATTGTTCTGCCGAAACTCTCTGTACGGGAACGGTTTCTAAAGATTGCCATACTTGTTGTGACTAATACGAAGAACGTTGTCATCTTCATACCACCACCAGTAGAACCTGGTGCAGCACCAATTAACATTAATATAATCTGTAAGAAGATACTGGATTCAGTCATCTTTGTAAGGTCTACTGTATTAAATCCAGCTGTACGTGGTGTTACAGATTGGAAGAATGAAGCTAGAATTCTTGTGCCTAAAGGCATACCTGCAAAATCCACAAAGAAGAAGTAGATTGCAGGGAATACGACTAGGATTGCGGTCATCAATAAGATGATCTTAGACTGCATGTGATAACGATGTAATTTGAACTTATATTCTTTGATATCTGCCCAAGTGGCGAAGCTCAATCCACCAATCAGAATCAAAGACATAATTGAGATATTAATAATTGGATTGGATACATAAGTTGTTAAGGATGAAAATGGTTCACGTACACCCATTAAGTCAAAGCCTGCGTTACAGAAAGCTGAGATAGAATGGAAGATACTATACCAAATACCTTTGACGAGTCCAAAATCCGGTATAAATGTAAATGACATGAGTATGGCGAAGAAACCTTCCACCATAAATGTAATCTTAAAGATAAAGTGTAGTAAGCGGATAATTCCACCAACCGC
>CALBKL010000356.1 GCA_937895985.1 uncultured Solobacterium sp. | reverse complement strand
GTGTAAACCAAGTCTTATGCTCTTTTGTCCCTAGCAAGATACCACGATCCGCCATTGAAATAATTACTTCTTTAACGCCATGCTCGATAAACCAATCCAAACTCTGTCTTGCCGTTTCTTCGTCCTTAATCCAAATACCAGTTAATTCCGATGCTTCAAACTGATTTGGCTTAAAGATATCTAGGTGATTTAATACAGACTTTAGTCTAGCTGCTTTATGCGCACTGACCGGGTCTGCCGCAATCCTTGCTTTTGCATGTGTTGCGATATATTCAATGCTCTCCATATCTAAGTTGGAGTCTATGATAATGATATCATCTTCATGCAATGTTTCTAAGATTGGTTGTAACATTTTTGCGTCCATGCGACGTAAAATTCTCATGTCACTCATGCCAAGTTTCATATCACGATTATTATCTAATAACGCAATATACATGGAACTTGGAAGATCTTCTACAGTAGACGACATGGATACATCCATTCCTAACCGCTTGCAATCTTCCTTCATTGCTTGACCATAACTATCCCCAGAGAAACAAGTCACAAACTTAATATCCTCACCAAGTAGTGCACAAATCTGTGCAATATTTCTTCCTACTCCGCCATAGGCGATGGAAATTTCACCAGGATTGGAATCAAAATTCTGTAATGGATCGATACTTGAACCAACGATATCAATGTTCGCTCCACCAATCACGCAAATACTACTCATGATGACTCTCCTTCTGTTTTAGATGTTCTGTTCCTTTAAGGGCTTCCTCTAGAATGCGAGCTTGTGCTGAAATCTGCTCATATGTATATTCTTCTTTCATTAACATCAAATAGGAATCCATGAGAGCTCGCTTTAAGATAGCGGCGTGTTCTGGTTCTAATTGATTTAAATCCATGCCATTTGTTGACTCAATCATCATTTGCAAATGATACATCTGTTCCATGATTCTAGCTTCTTGTTTTGCTTCCTCAAAAATCATTTCTAACGTCCATTCACGATTCGTTTGTGTTGCGCTAACCATGATGCCATCAAATGGTACATCTGCCCCATCAAAAGATTCACTCATAATCATAATTTCCTCTTTTGATAATCCATCCATCAAAAGATAGGAACCATCATACTTCTCGTGTACCTCTGATGTAGATTCTTGCATATTTAAAACTTGCTTAAATCTTTTACTAAGACAGTCATCTCCGATGATTATCATATTAATACCCATCTGCTCTAATATATCTTTATATATTTGTGTTGCAGATGCTGATATTCCGTAAAATATTACCTTTTTCACTGATTACCTCCGTGTTATTGATGCAAATAAAGCATTGCTCTTTTATTTTATATCAAATCCATTTAAAATATACTTATTGAAAGGGGGACCATGCACATGGCTATGCCTATTTATGAATCCGCTGAAGACTATTTAGAAGCTATACTAGTTATTCAGGAGCGTAAAGGAATAGTACATTCCATTGACGTTGCTGAAGAAACTGGTTTCTCCAAAGCAAGTGTAAGTGTTGCGATGAAGAAGCTGCGCGAGAATGGATATATCTCCATGGACAAAGACGGTTCTCTCAAATTACTCGCTCCTGGTAAAAAGATTGCTGAACGCATTTGGGAAAGAAATCGTGTATTAACTCATTTCTTCATCAGTATTGGTGTTGACGAAGAAACTGCCGCAAGAGATGCGCACAAGATTGAACACGATCTCAGTGATGAGACATTTGAGAAGATTAAAGAAAAATTTGCTGATCATTTTGAATAATCCGATTCTTCGGATTTTTCTTTTTGTGCGATAAAAAGTCCCAGTCTATAACCGGGACAATTTTTATTTTTATTGAACCGGTATCATATTTTCTTTTATCCGGCATCGTAGGTTTGAAACCATATTTTAAGCGCTTGCAGACAAAAATTCAATCCCTAATTTTCAATGTTTTTTAATTTTGCACAAAATAGGTAAATCCACCCTTCGCAACCAGTTTTGCCACATCGTTATAAATCTCTACTTCAATAAAATGAATATGTTTTCCGCGTTTAATATCTTTCGCAATCGCAACAAGACTTTCAGTATCTGCAGTAGAGCGAAGATAATCATAGTTTGCGGATACAGTTGGACCATATCCACCTGCTGAATAGAAGGTACATCCCGCCACAATATCCGCAAAGTTATAACTAATACCACCATATACTAGACCAAGGGGATTGATATCCTTTGGGGTAACTATCATTTGTGCCATCGCTACACCATCATTCATACAAATCATCGTCATATGGAATTTCTCTGCCGCATCTAATAGCAGTGGATATAATTGTGTCTCTAATTCTTTTAAATTTCGATGATTTTCTTCTTGTAGATCAACCTTCATCGCAGGCTCAAGAATCAACTTATTATCAACCTGTAGTGCAATCGCTACACGATAATCAAACAGTGCTACTTGCGAAGTGTGGATTGGAATAATCTGTCTGGCTAGAGTCCCTATTTTCTCATCTGATATTTCAGTATGCAAAATAGGTACCAGCGCATAATCATCTTCACCATCTACAGTAATATCTTGATTACCACAGATTAGTATCTTTTTATCATCCACTTCTATGCGATATGTATCCTCAGCAATTCTTTCAATCTGTATATCACGATAAATAAACTTCTTACCTATCTCAAGTAAATCTTGATTGATGATTTTGGTTTGATTTGTTGTGATATGTAATTGTACCAATGATTTATTCGCTTCCGTGGTCTGAAGTATAATATCTGCTTGTTTGCTATAATCTTTCCCCTTTTCAGGATTCACATATAAAACGGTATTATTTTTTGAAGTTAAGCGACAACTATAGTCACCTAAATATAAAAGTTCTATCATGATTCCTCCTCTTTTACGCTGGCAAGTAATAAACTATGGATTCCTTTTGTCATTCTTAATTCAACATCTTGGAAGTGATTACCAGGATTATACTCATACATTAAATGAATATTTTGTTTCTGCAGGGTTTTTATCACAGATTCAAAACATGTTCCAACGGTAGCCATGACTTTATTTTTTGCGTTTGATTCTCTATCACCCAGACTCAGATACACAGCGTTTGTATAAATTGGATGTTGTTCAAGATAGTCCACAAAACTCATATACCACACAGACGGAGAAACAGCCGCAACTTTCTTGAAAAGATTTGTTTGATATGATGCCCATAATGCAAATAGTCCAGCCAAAGAATATCCACAAAGATACAACTGAGCTGACTCTATCTGATGTTCACATTGAAACCAATCCCAAAAACTTTCTAACTCAGATAATAATACTGATGCATTCCCTGCAAAATCGTGTTTTCCAAAAATTGCAGGTGCAGACCATGGAGATAGTTCTCCTTGCCAATCATGGATAGCTACCACAATCATGCATACTTGATTTTGATGTGATATTTTTTGGAATATTTGCATATAATCCTCTGGATTAGACTCATCTACCAAATACATCAAAAATGTACTAGCCTGTGTATCTCCTAGTAGCGTATATTTTCGGTTTTGGTACTCTATTGTTTTCATATCTATATTTTACAGAGTTTTAAGTGATTAAAAAAGTGTTACAATCTCCTTTCACTTAGAAAGGCACCGTAACACTTAACATTTATTCTCTACACAACCAAATTTGATATAAAGACACTAACATTGGCACAACCAATAGACAATATGAGATGAAGAAATAAATATATCCAACACGGAATATCAAATAGACTGTAACTAACATGATAAGTGGGACAATAGATGCCATAAATTTGAAGAATCCATCTCTTCTGCTCAACTCCATGCATTCATGTTCTAGAATACCATTATTTTTAATCATATTAAATGTTTGAATTCCTGTAATACACGGAATAATGTTGATGATGACAATTCCAATTCCTACCCCAATAAGTGAAACACAAACCAGTTGAAACATTGGTGTACTTGTCATATGTACAAAAGGTGATAAGGTTAACTTTCCATTCACATCCATTCCCAGTGTATCAAAGGATGGAACTTGATTCATTTGGACAAATATATAGGCTGAAATGCTTCCAACTACAGCACCGATTCCTAACATGA
>CALBKL010000355.1 GCA_937895985.1 uncultured Solobacterium sp. | reverse complement strand
TACCAACTTGGTTTACATCCAACTGTGATATTGAATCACTCAAAGAACACTTCCGTTATGTTGGAAAAGGCAAGGATGATGAACTGAAAGCAGCTCGTATCATAGAGAGAATTACGAGTATGGCAAAGATAAAAACGCTTACAGGAAAAGATAGGCGAAAAACATTGTAAAATGCTTTAATAATACGCTTTAATGGTATAAAATGATTAGGATTTGGAGGCCTTTACATGGTTAGAAAAATTGGCGTTTTAACATCAGGTGGAGATGCGCCAGGAATGAATTCCGCAATTCGTGCTGTAACCAGAATTGCGCTCAGCAATGGGATTGAAGTTGTTGGAATTCGTGATGGATATCGCGGTCTTCTAGAGGAGAAGTTTCAAGTACTAGAACGGACAGATGTTTCAGATATTTTAAACCGTGGTGGTACAACACTAGGCTCAGCTCGCTTACCTGAATTTAAAGAAGAAGAAGTTCAAAATCAGTGTGTTGCGAATCTGCGTAAAGCAGGTATCGATGCACTAGTTGTTATTGGTGGAGATGGTTCCTATCGTGGAGCGCTTGCACTAACGAATAAGGGGATTAATTGTATTGGTTTACCTGGTACAATTGATAATGATATCTCTGGTACTGATTTTTCAATCGGTTTTGATACAGCGCTGCAGACTTGTGTAGAAAATGTAGATAAACTACGTGATACATCTAGTTCACATCACCGTTGTTCTATTGTTGAAGTAATGGGAAATCATTGTGGAGATTTAGCACTCTATACTGCAATTGCATGTGGTGCAGAAATTGTTATCACACCAGAAACAGGTTATGATGAAACAGAGATTTTAGAGAAGTTACGTTATCTTGGGGATGCAGTGAAGAAGAATCACGCAATCGTCATTATCTCTGAAAAGATTTGTGACGTAGACGGCTTAGCAAAGAAAGTTTCATTACATACAAATTTCAGCGGTCGTGCAACGATTTTGGGACACATTCAGCGTGGTGGTTCCCCAACTCCGGTTGACCGTATGCTTTCTAGCAGAATGGGTGAAAAAGCCATTGATTTATTGATGGAAGGTATTGGTGGACATTGTGTTGGTATTATCGACAACGAAATTTGTTCAATGCCAATTCAAGAAGCACTAGAGAAACCTCGTAAGAGTAGAAAGAAACTATATCGATTGTTTGATCGTTTAGTATAAGAAGGAGATGATTGCTTTGGAAAACAAACATTTATTTAAGAAAACAAAGGTAGTATGTACGATTGGTCCAGCTTCAGAAAATGAGAAGACACTTACAGAACTTGTAGGTGCAGGTATGAACATCGCTCGTTTAAACTTCAGCCATGGAACACACGAAGAGCACTTAGAAAGAATTAAATTAGTTCGTTCTGTAAGTGCAAAGACAGGTGTAAACCTAGCGATTGCGTTAGATACAAAGGGTCCTGAAATCCGTTTAGGTACTTTTAAGAACGATGTTGAAAACTACGAAATCGGTGAAATCGTTTATTTGACAAAGGCAGAAATTGAAGGAACACATGAACGTTTCCACATTCAATGCCCAGAATTATTCGATGACTTAAAGCAAGGAAATTATATCTTAATCAACGATGGTAAGATGAAGCTTACTGTACTTGAAAACTATGGTCACGAATTAAAGTGCCGTGTTGATGTTGCAGGTCCTATCAGCTCACGTAAGGGTTGTAACGTACCAGGCGTCAAACTAAGTATGCCATTCTTATCTGCTAAGGATGAGTCTGATATCCGTTTCGGTTGCCGTAATGATGTTGACTTTATCTTCGCTTCTTTTACAAGAAGACCAGAAGATGTAAATGCAATTCGTGCAATCTGCGTTGAAGAGGGTAAGCCACATATTAACATTATTCCTAAGATTGAAAACCAAGAAGGTTATGACAATATTGATGCTATTCTTGAAGCAGCTGATGGTGTCATGGTTGCCCGTGGTGACTTAGGTGTAGAAATTCCTACAATGTTAGTTCCTATCTATCAGAAGCACATTATTCGTCAGGCAAACATTATTGGTAAGCCAGTCATCACCGCTACACACATGTTAGACTCTATGACACACAACCCACGTTGTACACGTGCTGAAGCATCTGACGTATGTAACGCTGTATTAGATGGTTCTGATGGTGTTATGTTATCTGCTGAATCTGCAGCTGGTGACTATCCAGTAGAAGCTTGCGAAACAATGTCAGAAATCGCTGAAGAGGCAGAAAAGATCATCAACTACCGTACAAAGTTAGATTGGTTGAAGCAATCTACACGTAAGACAGTACAGGATGCAGTTTCTATCGCTATCAGTGATGCGACATTAACACTAGACAACATCGGTGCTATCGTTGTATTCACACAGGGTGGTACAACAGCTCGTCGTATTTCTAAGTTCCGTCCAAGCGTACCTGTATTAGCAGTTACATTTACTAAGGACATTCAACGTAAGTTATTAAGCTACTGGGGAGTATTACCAGTTTACTCTGAAGTACAGAACCAGTTAACAAACGATGATGAACTCGCATCAACAGTTGCTAAGAACTTTGGTGTGAAGAAGGGTCAATTAATCATCATTTCAGCAGGTTATCCAACAGGTGAAGGATCTGCGAACATGATGAAGATCGTAGAAGTTAAGTAATCATCTAGAAAAGACGGTTAGCCGTCTTTTCTTTTTGTATACATGCATAAAGAAAAGAGTCCTTAGGACTCTTGTGTTTTCTTGGTTGTTCTTGGGGTACGTGTTGCGTTCGCTTTCATCTTTGCTTGAATCTCTGCAATCGCTGCTTTCTGATTCAAGATAACCGGAATCACAATTGGATTACGATTTGTCTTTTGGAAGAGGAAAGGTTCTAAGCAAGAACGGATACAGTTCTTTAATTCACCAAAAGTTGTACGTTGTTGCATCTTCTTTTTAAGAGAATCATATACAAGTAATTCTGCTTCTTTGAGTAAGGTTTGAGAATCTTTAATGTATACAAATCCACGAGAGACGATAGAAGGACGGCAAAGAATCTTATTGTAGCGAGAATCGATTGTGACGATAACTGCTACTAGTCCATTTTCTGCTAAGATCTTACGGTCTTTAATAACGGATGTACTTAGACCAGAGATATCATTACCATCAACATAGATATCATCTGTCTGTACGCGTTCATTAGCGATAAAGCACTTGCCATCACGTAATACAACGACATCCCCATTCGAACAAATCAAGCAATGATCTTCAGGAATACCTGTTTCTTGCGCTGTTGCGGAATGTTGTTTTAACATCTTGTATTCACCATGGTTTGGCATAAACCATTCAGGCTTAATTAGATTTAACATTAACTTCTGTTCCTCTTGAGGAGCGTGTCCTGTTGTGTGGAAGGAAGTTAGTGGTGAATTTGTAATAACGTTAGCTCCAACACGTGTTAATTGGTTGATAACACTACCAACAGAAGTGCCATTACCAGGAATTGGGTTGGATGAGAATAGTACGGTATCACCAGGGATAATCTTGATGAAACGGTGTGTACCATTGGCAATTCTACTTAAAGCAGCCATTGGTTCACCTTGAGAACCTGTACATACGATACAGATACGATTTGATGGTAGGGTATTTAACTCATTACCAGAGATGAAACTACTATCAGGAATCTGGATAACACCCATCTTTTTACCAATCTCGCATACATTCTCCATTGAGCGTCCAAATACCGCAACCTTACGATTACATGCGACAGCTGCTTCTAGAATCTGATTTAAACGTAGTACGTTAGAAGCAAAAGTAGAAACAATCATACGTCCTGGTGTCTTACGCATCTGTTCCATGATAGCACGAGCTACAGTCTTTTCGGATATAGAAGAACCAGGAACAGAGGAGTTTGTGGAATCACTCATCAGAAGGGAAACACCAACCTGACCAATGTACGCCATCTTCTGGAAGTCAGCATTTGTGCCGACTGGAGTCATATCAAACTTAAAGTCACCTGTTTCAACGATACGACCATTTGGTGTATTAATTAATACACCAAGTGCGTCTGGGATTGAGTGAACGACATTGAAGAATCCAATTGAGAAATGTTTTGTCTTAATACTGGATTCTGAATTGATTTCCGTAATCTTACATACACGAGTTAAGCGATGTTCTTCTAATTTCTTTTCGATTAACGCTTTTGCAAAGCGTGGAGCGTAAATCTGTTTTAATCGAATTGTCTTTAAGAAGAATGGAATACCACCAATGTGGTCTTCGTGACCATGAGTGATTACCATCGCTGCAATTTTGTTTTGGTTTTTTACCAGATAAGAATAATCTGGGATAACATAATCGACACCAAGTAAGGCGTCTTCTGGGAAGAGTACACCACAGTCTACAATGATGATTTCATCATCATGTTCAACGCAGTACATATTCTTTCCAACTTCACCTAAGCCACCAAGTGCGTAGACCATCGTATCTGTCTTATGATTAATCGCTAAGTCACTTAAATCAGGTTCAGTAATACGAGTACGACGAAGTGGGCGAGTCGTTTTCTTACTGCTATTATTTTCAGTCATTATAAAAATTCCTTTCATTTATTTAATTATTGGTAAAGGTAGTAGTTTTATTCGCCTACATTATAGCATTCTTCGATGAAAAAGAAAGAAGTCTCACTATAAAACAAGGGCACCTTCAATTGGTTTATTTGGTTCTTTTTTGTTGATGTGATCATAGAATAAAATGCCATCCATATGATCTAATTCATGTTGTAATACAATGGCGATATAACCACGTGCACGGATTTCTACATCTTGGTTTTGAACTAGGTCAAACGCTCTAATTGTTACGCGTGCATTACGTACAACATAACCTTGATATTCATTTTCAACAGAGAGGCAACCCTCACCACTTTCTAAATAAGCAGGTTGTACGGAACGAGAAATAATTTTAGGATTTACTAACATAAATTCATATTTCACAACATTACCATCTTTATCTGTTTCATCGAAAGCAACGGCGCACATTCTCTTTTTTACACCGACTTGGATTGCACTAATACCAACGGCTGGTCGAAGGTTAAACTTCGCAGCTTTTTCTTCGTCAGTGGAATCTTTTACGTATTGCAACATATCACGTAATAAAGTTTCATCTTCCTTTGATAGGGGCAAAGAAACAAGCTCGGATTTTTCTCGAATTAACGGGTCAGTATCTTTAATGATTGTGTCATTATTTATTAACATAATTTTTACCTCAGCATACATTTTAACATTCTAAAAGCGTAATTCAACTAACACGCATTCATAAAAGCGTTTAGTATCAAAAAATTTATAAAAATTAATGATATTTGCGATGTTCGATGTGTGGATTTCGCGCAGTATGTTAGAATATTACTTGTATGCAAACAAAGAAAAAGAAAACGAAAAAAGTAGAACCAATTCAGGTGAATACTCCAGTGAAGAAGAGAAAGTTCTTGAATCTACGTATGCCAAAATCATCTGACCATTTCTTACATGCGGCGATGATTATTTTGATGTTGTTTGGCATCATCATGGTAGGTAGTGCTTCGATGGGTGTAGCTGGTGGTAATAATCGTTTTCTAGTGATCACAATTGTAAAACAGGTTGTCTACGCAGTTGCAGGTTATACTGCCATGACATTTTTAGCAAATCACTTCCAACTCAAAAAGTTGAAGTCATCAACGACGTTTCTGGTGATACTTGCAACGATTGCAAGCTTACTACTATGTTTATTATTTGTCGAAACCAATGGCGCAAGAGCTTGGATTCGTATTCCACTTGGTGTAACAGAAGTTACTTTACAACCTTCAGAATTTGCGAAGATCATTGCGATTTTAGTTATCGCCTTATACTTGGGTGATAATCTTCATAGTTATAGTAAGAAATTTGATTTGATCAAACGACCACTCTTTATTGATGGTGTAATCTTATTTATCGTTTGGATTCTACAGTCTGACTTTGGATCAATGGCAGTTATCTTTGTGATTATTTGCGTTTGTTTCTTGGTTCCAAATCATCCACAATTAAGAGGGTATCAAAGAATATTAACAATCTTATTTTATGGTGTAGTTCTCTTAGGTTTCTATATTTTATCTCCATCTGGAGAACATCTCATCATGAAAATGACATTTTTAAAGACATATCAGATTAAGCGTTTCGTATCTGCAATCAATCCATTTATGGACCAGTATGGTACTGGTTATCAGTTGATTAGTGGTTTGATTTCCTTTGCGACTGGAGGCTGGTTTGGTAAGGGCCTTGGTAATTCTGTACGTAAATATACAAACTTTCCAGCAGCTAGTACGGACTATATCCTCGCTATCGTTGTTGAGGAATTAGGCTTTGTAGGGTTTATTGGCTTACTTGCTGTCTATGGATTTATCATCTTTGTGTTATTACGTTATGCCCTGAAGATGCGCAGTGAAAAGGGACGTATTATTCTTGTTGGTACAGCAATGTATTTCTTGGTGCATATGTTCTTTAATATCGGTGGTGTTACAGGGTTAATTCCTCTAACAGGCGTACCGCTGCTCATGGTATCCGCTGGTGGTTCTTCTACGATGTCTATCATGGCTTGTGTTGGTATTTCTCAAGCAGTGATTGCCTCTTATAAACGAGGTGAGATTCGATGAGAATTATCGCTGGTGAATATCGCTCACGCAAGATAGAAACACGTTCTGGGAATCAGACGAGACCTACATTAGATAAAGTTAGAGAAGCTGTTTTTTCATCCCTAGGAGGGATGTTTGATGGTGGCACAGTATTAGATTTATATGCTGGTAGTGGTGCTAATGGCTTAGAGGCACTATCACGAGGATATGATTATGCAGTGTTTGCGGATATCTCTAAAGATGCAATAAATGTTATCCGTAAAAATATAGAGTCATTACGTTGTAAAGAGAAGACGAAAGTCTTACATATGCCTGATAAGAAAGCATTATCACTGTTAAAGACGGAAGGGATTCGTTTTGACCTAGTATATCTAGATCCTCCATATGCAGGACAACGCAATAATGAAATTCTTGAATACTTACAAGAGAACAACATGATTACGGATCATGGTGTAGTTGTTATTGAATCTGCAAAAGAAGATGAATTTAAAAAAGAGTTTGGCTCTTTAAAACCATATAAAGAAGCAACCTATGGTATTACACGTATTACTTATTATCGAAATGAGGTGGAAGGATGAAGGCTTGTTATCCAGGAACATTTGATCCAATTACAAACGGTCATTTGGATATTATTGAGCGTGCATCACGTTTGTTTGATGAAGTCGTGGTATTGATTATGGTCAATCCACGTAAGACTTGTTTATTTAATAGTGAAGAAAGAAAACAGATGGTTATTGATAGTTTGAAGTCTATTGGTAACCCACAGAATGTGACTGTAATGATTGGTTCTGGTTTAACCGTAGAGTTTGCTCGTAAGATTGGAGCTGCTGTCATTATTCGTGGTATTCGTGCTGTCAGTGATTATGAATATGAACTTGGACAGGCAACTGCGAACATGATGTTGGCACATGAGATTGAAACAGCATTTCTCATCGCCAAACCGCAATATTCTTTCCTATCTTCTTCTGTATGCAAAGAGATTGCCCTTAACGGAGGAGACTTGTTAAATCTAGTACCTCCACAGGTAGAAGGACCTCTAAAAGAAAAGATGGCTAAAGTAGCTGAAAACTTAAAGGCTACACAGGGGCAGATATGATACGTTGGGGAATTATAGGCGCTGGGAAAATTGCCCAGCGTTTTGTAAAGAGTCTAGCACATGAATCAAATAGTGAACTTTATGCCGTTAGTTGTCGTACACTTGCAAAAGCACAACAGTTTGCGGATACATATCATGCGCTAAAAGCGTATGGATCCTATGAAGAACTTTTACAAGATTCAAATGTAGATGCAGTATATATTACCTTGCCACATGGCTATCATTATATATGGTCGATCAAAGCCATCAAAGCAGGCAAGGCAGTACTGGTTGAAAAACCAGCAGGTATAAATGCTTTTGAGATTGAGGGAATCATGGAAGTATTAAAACAACATCCAGCATTGTGGATGGAAGCCATGAAGCCTCGTTTTACACCACTGTATCAAAAGATACATAAGCTGATTGAAGAAGGTACTATTGGAGATATTCAGGAAATTCATACCGTACTCAATTCTAAACAACCACAAGAAGTCATTAAGAATAGATACCTAAGTAATCCAGTATATGGAGGAGCTCTTCTAGACTGTGGTTGTTATTGTGCAACATGGATTACAGAATATACCAAAGGTAAGCTACGCATTGACCACATTGATGTAGACTTAGAGGATGGCTATGACTTACATACAAAGGTACATATGCATATAGGCAATACACTAGCCACTCTAGAAACTGCAATCAATCAACCAGAAAAGAAAGAAGTATTGATTAAGGGTACAAAGGGTGAAATCTGTATTCCAGATTTGCATAGACCTACAAGTGCAGAACTGAAGACTGAAGATAAAGTAGAAATCATAGACTGTCCATATGAAATAGATGACTTCTATGGAGAGATATCTCACTTTGTCAATTTACTACAAAGTGGTGAGAAGAACTCTTCAATCATATCGATTCAAACAAGTTTAGAAACTGCTATGTTATTAGACCGTATCAAGGATGCGATGACACCTAATCCGATTGAAATATAATAGGAAAGGAAAAACATGAAACTGGAAGAATATTTGCATCAATATGTACGAATCACTAACGATGAAGGTTATTCTTTTGATGGATATGTAGCAGAGTTCTTTCGAGGCGAAGATAATGAAGATGGTATCGATAGTATCGGTGTTTCAAAAGATGCTGAACATCTTGGAGGAATAGAGATTAGTGAGAATAATATAGTATCTATACAGATAATTAAATGATGAATATTCTTGTTTAGAGCACAAAAAAATAAGCTGATATATAAGGCCGAAAATTTTCGGTCTTTTTTATTAAAATTTAGCACTAAACTGTTGACAGTGCTAAAGTGTTGGTATACTATATTAGCAGACATTGAAAAAGAGTGCTAAAAGGAGGTGCTGGGAATGTTAACACCAAGACGAATAGAAATCTTCAAAGCGATTGTTGATGAGTATATTCGTACGGCAGAGCCAGTCGGTTCACGTACATTGCAAGAACAGTATGACTTACCATATTCCAGTGCGACCATCCGTAATGATATGCAGGTCTTAGAGGAAATGGGCTATCTGGAAAAGACACATACTTCCAGTGGACGTATTCCTAGTACGATGGGATATAAGTTCTATTGTGAGAACTTATTGAACATGACTGCTGGCATTGATAAACGTATGGAACTCGCAATTCGTAGTGCATTTGATGTGTCTAGTATGAACATTGAGGAGGCGGTTCATCAAAGCTGTGAAATCCTCAGTGAAATGACAAATATGACAGCTGGTGCAATCGGACCAGATTCCAATACGCAATGTCTAGAACACATAAAATTGTTTCCGATTGACACGCGTAATGCGGTATGTGTATTTATCACAAATACAGGACATACCGAAACAAAGAACTTCCACTTTGAAGAAGATGTACCATTCAAAGATTTGGAAGCTTGTACAGATATCTTAAACAAGAGATTACAGGGTGTTCCACTTGCGGAAGTACCTAGTCGTATGGAAGATATCAAACCTGATTTATGTAGCGTTGTACATCGCCACGATCTACTCTTTACAGCGTTTGTTAGAGCGTTTGTGAAGTTTGCTAGTGAGAGTGTATACTTCTCTGGAAAAGATCGTGTATTATATCAACCTGAATTTGAAGATATCAACAAGTTGAAACAATTGATGTTGATGTTTGATGATACAAAGGTATGGCGTGGATTAGATTCCAGTGAAAATGCTGTTGCGGTTACTACGACAAAAGGCGCACAGCTTACTTGGTATAACGATTTAGCAGTTGTACGTTCCAAGTTCCATGTCAATGATACGGAAAGTGGAGAATTGATGGTTGTTGGACCAAGCAGAATGAATTATGAAAAAGTCGTAAATCTTATTGATTATGCGGCACGTTTGATTGAAAAGATGTATAACTCAGGAGGTGAAAGTGGCAATGAGTGAAGATATTAAAAAGACAGAAAATGAAGCTGAAGAGGTAGTTGATACAAAGGCTCCTGAGGTAGTAGAAGAAGTTGATGAAGTTGCAACACTTCAAGCAAAGATTACAGAGTTAAGTGAACAGGTAAATGTTCTCAAGAATGAATATGCAAAAGCGTATGCAGATACAGAGAATACAAGAAAACGTCTACAGGCTGATTTCGATAGCCGTACAAAGTTTATGATGAAAAACTTTGCATTAGAGTTGTTACCTGTATTAGATAGTTGCGAAAGAGCGTTAGCTCAAGCAACATCCGATGAAGCATATCGTAAGGGTGTCGAAATGATTTATGGACAACTACAGAATGCTTTAAGTAAAGAAGGTATTACAGAAATCGATGCATTGAACCAACCATTCGATGGTAATTGGCATCAAGCATTGATGACAGAAGCAAGAGAAAATGTCGAACCTGGAACTGTAATTGAAGTATTACAGAAGGGTTATCGTATAAAGGACCGTCTGCTAAGAGCAGCAATGGTTAAGGTTAGTGAATAACTAGGAGGAAGATAAACATGAGCAAGATTATTGGTATTGACTTAGGAACAACAAATAGCTGCGTATCCGTTATGGAAGGTGGCGAAGCAAAAGTAATTGCGAATCCAGAAGGAAACCGTACAACACCATCCGTTGTAGCATTTAAGAATGGTGAACGTATTGTTGGTGATGCGGCTAAGCGTCAATTGATTACAAATAAAGATACAGTATATTCTGTTAAGCGTTTAATGGGTACAAATGAAAAAGTAACATTAGAAGGTAAGGAATATACACCACAGGAAGTTTCAGCAATGATTCTTACATATTTAAAGAGTTATGCAGAAGCTTACTTAGGTGAGAAGGTAGAAAAGGCTGTTATTACAGTACCTGCATACTTCAACGATGCACAGCGTCAAGCAACAAAGGATGCTGGTAAGATTGCTGGTTTGGATGTAGTACGTATTATTAACGAGCCAACTGCTTCTGCACTTGCGTTTGGTTCCGACAAAGAAACATCTAAGGAACAAAAGATCTTAGTATATGACTTAGGTGGTGGTACATTCGATGTATCTATCTTGGATATTGCGGATGGTACATTTGAAGTATTATCTACAAATGGTGATACACACTTAGGTGGTGACGACTTCGATGAAGCTATCATCAATTGGTTAGCAGATAACTTCAAACGTGAAAATAACATCGATCTAAGACAAGATAAGATGGCTTTACAGAGATTAAAGGAAGCTGCTGAAAAGGCTAAGAAGGACTTATCTGGTATGGTACAGACACAGATTTCCTTACCATTTATTTCCGCTGGTCCTGCAGGTCCATTACACTTAGAAGCTACATTAACACGTGCACAGTTTAATGAAATGACAAAGAGACTTGTTGAAAAAACATTGATTCCAGTACGTCAAGCATTAAAGGATGCAGGTCTAACAGCAAATGATATTCATCAGGTATTACTTGTAGGTGGTTCTACACGTATTCCAGCTGTTCAAGAAGCAATTAAGAATGAATTAGGTAAGGAACCTAACAAGTCTGTTAACCCAGATGAATGCGTATCTTTAGGTGCTGCTATTCAGGGTGGTGTTATCGCTGGTGATGTTAAGGACGTATTATTACTTGACGTTACTCCACTTTCATTAGGTATTGAAACAATGGGTGGTGTTATGACAGTTCTTATCCCACGTAACACAACAATCCCAACAAGTAAGTCACAGATTTTCTCAACAGCTGCAGATAACCAGCCAGCTGTAGATATCCATGTATTACAGGGTGAAAGACCAATGGCACAGGATAACAAGACACTTGGTAACTTCCAGTTAGATGGTATTGCCCCAGCAAGACGTGGTGTTCCACAGATTGAAGTAACATTCGATATTGACGTAAACGGTATTGTACACGTTACAGCTGTTGATAAGGCAACAAATAAGAAACAATCTATTACGATTACAAACTCTTCTGGTCTAAGCGAAGATGAAATTGACCGCATGGTTAAGGAAGCTGAAGCTCACAAGGCAGAAGATGACAAACGTAAAGAAGAAATCGAGACAAAGAATCGTGCAGAAGCTTTCATTCACCAGATTGATGAAACATTGCAGAATGAAAATGCAAATGTAACGGAAGAACAGAAGGCTGAAGTGAAGAAGTTACGTGATGAATTACAAGAAGCAATCGATAAGAATGATACAGAAGGCTTAAAGACTAAGTTAGATGCTCTTGAAAAGGCAGCTAATGATATGGCTCAAGCTATGTATCAAAGTCAGGCAGGTCAACAGGCTGCTGGTGATACTGCAGGTAATTCAACAAGCGCAAACGACGATGTTGTTGACGCAGACTTCCAAGAAAAGAAGTAAAGTTTGAAAGGAATGCGGGGCTTGGTTCCGCATTCTTTTAAGAGAAGAAAGGGCTAAAAGATATGGCTGAAAAAAGAGATTATTATGAGGTGTTAGGAATATCCAAAGGAGCAAGCGATGCGGAAATTAAAAAAGCCTATCGTTCGTTAGCAAAAAAATACCACCCTGATGTAAATAAAGAAGCAGATGCAGAAGCTAAATTTAAGGAAATTAATGAAGCTTACGAAGTATTAAGTGATCCACAAAAACGTCAGACATATGATCAGTTTGGCTTCGCGGGAATGAATGGTTCTCAAGCAGGTGGAGGCTTCGGTGGTTTTGGCGGTGGATTTAACGCTGGTGGATTTGATGATCTCAACGATATCTTCTCCTCATTCTTCGGTGGAGGTATGGGTGGATTCAGCACTGGATCACGTCGTTCCAGTAATGGACCACGCAAGGGTGAAGACCGCTATATGCGCATGAATATCTCATTTATGGACGCATGTTTTGGTAAAACTGAGACCATCAACCTAACAGTTGAAGAACAATGTGACCAATGTCATGGT
>CALBKL010000354.1 GCA_937895985.1 uncultured Solobacterium sp. | reverse complement strand
GTGTAGTTAATCTCAGAGATTACGTACACTGTGCTAGTTTGGTTTCCAGACATCACGATCAGTTTCTTGGCTGTTACTGAATTAAAAGTAGCGCCAGATCCATTCTTAGTAGCGTCAGGTTGTTTTGCTAAAGCTTCTGAAACCAGTAAATCAATATTGTCTTGGCTGAGTTCATCTACATTTTTAAGGTATTCATCTAGACCACTGACTGTATAAACCTTTGATTTTTCTGTAAGTTGGTACGTATCACTTTCAGCAGTAATTGTTAATGTATCATTATTTGAGAAATCACTTGTTTTAGAAATTTGATATTTTATTTTACTTGTATCAATGACTTCTCCTTTATCATTTTTCGCATCCCCTAATTTCATTTCACATTTACCATGTCCATCAATACCAGAACACTGAATCGTTACATAAGCAAAAGGATCAGCCTTTGGACGATTGAGCTTTTCTACGAAATTAAAAACCAGGACTACAAACAACAAAGATAGTAATGCAAACGCAATTCTCTTACGTGTACGTGCTTTCTTAACTTCTTCAATTTCATCGCTTGCACGTAAGTATCCTTTTTCTTTTGCATAAACAATCTTTTCTTCATGATCCATCTGTTCTGCAGTTGATTTTCTCTTTGGCTCAA
Source organism: uncultured Solobacterium sp. (assembly GCA_937895985.1). Next base: position 2,075 of record CALBKL010000354.1, on the reverse strand, counting down.
TTCTCTTATAATCACAATAAGGACATACGATTTGATCATAATTATCGTTATATGCCTCTATCTTCAAGTTCGCACCACATTTAGGACAAACCATGCTTGCATTCTTTTCTGTATCTGTCATTTGAATTTCCCCCTTTATTACTTACAATTTAATCATATAGGTTTTTGACCAATAGTCAAATATTTTTTAAAAAGAACTGCTGTCTTTTGATAGTAGTTCTCTCTCAATTTATTTTCCTTGTAGATATGTTTTATATACTTCTTTATCCATACTGTGATGAGAAGCTTTGATTTGTTCGATTAACTCTGGTTTCTCCAATAAATCAACGATACATCCACATACAATTTTTGCTGGTTCTACGAATGCTTTATATGTATCTTCAATCTTAAAATCTACACCATGGATTGCACCGCTAAAACCATTGTATCCAAATTGAATCATTGGATAGAAACAGGATACATCACCTACATCTCCACCAGCGATACTTCTTTCATTTGCAATGATTTTATCTTCTGTTGTGTAATCCAAAATATTCTGATGTGCAACTTCACTAAGTACTGGATTTGGTGTAAATGGTAGATAACCTATCATATCCGCAAACTCTACGCTTCCGCCTAATGCGGCAGCACAATGTTGTGCCATCGATGTAATCTGGTGATCAATTTCTAATAATTTATCTTGATTTAAGGTACGAATATAACATTCATAGATTACTTCTGAAGGAACACTGTTAATCGTATCTCCACCCTTTGTAAGAATGCCATGTACACGTACCATATCCTTTTCTTCAAAGGTTTCACGCAACATTCCTAGAGCCGCATTGAATAATGTAAATTCATTGAGCGCATTGATACCTAAATGTGGTAATACTCCTGCATGTGATGCCTTCCCTTTGAAAATAATTTTCTTGTATTTAAATCCTGCTAGAGAAGATCCATAACCATATGCATATTCAGAACCCATCGCATGTAAGTGTATGATACAGTCACAGCCATCAAATACACTAGCTTCTAGCATGTTCATCTTTCCACCGATGTATTGAATTTTTCCATCTTGAATGAGTTTGCGTCGATAGTCTAAATCGGTATATTCTTCTGCTGGTGTAAAGAACAATGTTACTTTTCCTTTTTTCTCTAATAAACCTGATTTCTTTAACGCAATGATTGCATTCACCATAATTGTGACTTGCGTACTATGTCCGCATGCATGTGCCGCATGGTCCTTTGGATTTGAACATGGATGTCCTTCTACAGGAATTGCATCTAGTTCCGCAATTAGTCCAATATGTGGCTTCCCTTCTCCAATGCTTACTTGAAAGCCAGTCTCAAAATATTCCGCTTCCGCATGAATGCCATACTTAGCAAGTTCTTCTTGGACCATCTTTTTTGTTTCAAATTCTTTATAACCAAGTTCTGGATGCAAAAACAACTCCTTGCCAAATGCAATCATCTCATCTTGTTGTGCATCGATAATTTTATTAATCTCTGTCTTCATATAGTCTCATCCCTATTCCATCGCATCCCAATGTTCAATCTCATCAATCCAAGCAAGTTCGTCGTTCTTCACGCGATTGTAAACATCCTTGGATAATTTATTTTTTTCAAAGAAACCTGCTTTACGTAAGATAAACTCTGGATTAATATTTGTTTTCTTTATCTTACGAGAAACTTGTACAACCATTGCAGGTACTTCATTTCCATGCAAAGAAATCATTATAATATCGTTTGGTTTTATAGATGTATCTTTACTTTGAAATAGTAGTGCATCTTTACAATGATTTGCGTATACCTTTAGATAAATCGGTTTCTGATTAAACATGTTTTTAGTCCTTATATAAAAAGCTACATTCATTATAATTCATGTAGCTGATATTTATCAAAAACAGTATATTCATCTGCATCATGCGTTACCCAGAAGACTGTCTTATCTTTGATTCGTTCTTTGATGAACAGCATGACTTTTTCTTTTGTAGTATCATCTAATCCTTTGAGAGGTTCATCAAAGAATATGATATCTGCATTTGCGTACATTGCACGTAGAATTGCAACTCTACGCTTCATACCACCAGATAAAG
>CALBKL010000353.1 GCA_937895985.1 uncultured Solobacterium sp. | reverse complement strand
TCGGTGTTTGTTTTCTTTAAGCAATTAAACATTGTCTATTCTCCTCCGTTAAAACTTCTAGTTTTCATCAAATATTATCCTTTTAATCAATTACTTAATACTCTGTAGTCTCACATTACCTTAGCACAAAGTTTTAATACCTCCTGATTTTGTTTTAATTCAGCATCTGTTTTGGTTTTACATTTTCTAAACATCTCCCATCTACCACCCTCTTCTGGATGTTCAACACCAATACATCCAATACTCGGATATTTCTTAAAGTAATCACTATATCTATCTAGAATTACTTTCTTCTTCTCCATAGGAACTACAACAAAATTCTTATGGCAGAATTCTGAATTTAAATAAGCTTGTGAAAATGCTTTGTCTATATCAGCAAGTTTGAATTCAAAACTACATAATTCAATATGAAATCCCTTATCATCATTTACCTTTTCTACCGTGAGCAGATCAACTCCACCATGTCTTGCCTGACATTCAAACTGATATGCAATGATGTTTTTTCTATATCCATACTTTTTCCAAAAGTGTTCTTTTAACGCTTTTTCTTCTACAAATTTCATAAAGTATATCCCTTCTATTAGCCCCAATTGCTATTAAATAATGAATCTTGAACCCATTCTTTTGGTTTTTCTTTAAATGCATTTTTATTAGGAGCTACCTTTCTTTTGGCTTTTCTCAAGCCATGCATTTCATCTGTTCCTGAATCGATATTCTCAATAGTTTCATTTTGTCTCATAGAACTAACTGAAGAGTTGGATGATTGCATCAACATGTATTCATGTGTAAGGCTGAAGTTCTGCATTTCTATCAGTTTACTTTCAATTGTGTAATTATCTGTATAATCCTTTTCTGAGCGATTAAATACATACCAAAAGTAAGGGTAATATCTTGTTACAATAGGCATCTTACGCTGGCGTAATACAACCGCTTCAGACAGAGACAAATGTGCTAATTTATCTTTTGTAATAACAGGTACGGCATCAAAATGTCTTGTTTCTTTATTCCACTTTAATTTCTTCCCAGCTCGTTCAGAAATCTCACGCAATGTTTCTTCAGTAGATGCTAATAAGAAAATTGTATTCATTATGTTTCCCTTGATCGTCTTAGCTTCTTCTTTTCCATACTTCTCATCTAACTGAGAATATTCCTGAATTACAATGTGCCAGCGGATTCCTCTGAATCTTGATGCGGCAAAGATAGTATTTGGATTGGATATCGCTGGAGAGATTCCAAATTCATCCCATACAATATCCCAAGGAATCGGTAATCTTTGCTTAGGATACTTTCTTGCACCGTTTACAAGTTCATTATACAACTGCGTTACAAATATACTTACAAAAGGATGATACGTTGATTTTTCATCATTAACAACCATGAAGATTGCTGTAGGTCTTTCTATAAAATCTTGGAAACTAAAGCTAGAGTAGGATGTCATTTTACGTACTCTGTCATTAATGAGTCCTATTTGCATCTTATTTGCAAAAGTGGACATAACAGAACCTCTTTCATCCGTTCCCATCTGTGTTATTTTGATTAGCTTTTCATAGCTTCTATCTGTAACTCGTCTAGTATTTTCTAAATACCATTGTAATAAGCCCTGCTTTTTACTAGGTGTAACCTGATAAATCATGAAGCCTTCATTTGTAAGGTTATTAATATTTTGAAAATTAATCTGTTCATCTTTCAAATGACAGATATTCCCATTATCATCTAGCCATTCATACTCAAGTAAAAAGCAAACTGCACCTTCCATCAAAGCTTGCGCTTGTTGCCAGAAGTGAGCCTGCTTTGCATTCTTTTCTTCACAAAGCGTTCTACAGATATCTGTAAGCTGTTCAAACGCATCACTATAATCTGGTTTACTGTAATATATATCACGTTCGGCTGCGTATAACTCTTCTTGTATTTGTTTGTATTCTTTAAATACTCTATGCTCCAGCACTTTCGTATCTTTGTTGTCGCTAGGTGCGTTGAGTATGTCATAATATGACTTAATTAACTTTCTTTGAGCTGCTAGATACTTCTTCTTCAGACTAAAATAATATTCTCTTTGTGTCGGATTCTTCCATCCACACTCTGCTTTCTTCTGAGCTTCCCTGTACTTTTCTATCACAATACCAAATGGATTCCAGCATTCACTTTTAGATGGATCAACGAAATTAAAAACTACAACATTATAATTGTCAGCTTTTAATCGTCCATAATGACTCTCTAAAAGTTCCCCTTTAATGTCATTTACAAACATGCTACTTCCGCCAATTCTATTAGCTTCAATCATTGCATGTACAACTGAAGTTGTCTTACCTGAATTCGTTGTTCCTATCGTTAGGTCGTGATTATCATCCGCATCAACATACAATCTTGATTTATATGTTCTAATAGGCAATCCACTTCTTCTATTCGTTGTTTCTCCAGCAATGTTCCATTTTTTAAGCTCATTTACCTTCCATCTATCGCTCCATTTCATTCTCTGGACACGTGTATTCCAGAAGTGTTTTATAGGATTAAAGACATAATCCATATAATCACGGATGTGCGGTTTTAATATTACCCATTTAGCATTCCACCTACGCTTGATATTCCAGTTATTATTTTCTAAAGCTCGCTTCTTTGCTTTTGAATAATACTCTCTATATTCTGCATACCAAATCTTTGAACTGCATAAATAATGTAATACAAGAATCATTGCTAATATGATGATATAGAATAATCTAAATGAAAATATCTTTAATAATGGTATTCTAAGAGTCAAAACATCTACTCTTATAAAACTTAAAAGCCAGTTTATACCACTGACAATAAAGTTGATCAGCAAAAAGAAAAGCAGTATTGCTTCTAATGGATATGTAATTGCTCCTATCCACCATTTGTAATCTGTTATATATCTCGTATGATTCAAATATAAGTGATCGATGTGTCCTTCTGCATCAAACGTGAATCTTTGTAAGCCCTGCTTGGATTCCCTATCATTTGCTATATGTGTATATGCATCTTTTTCTTCAGCAGTAAGACGCCTTTCTTCAGCTCGTCTTTCTCTCTGTCTCTTATTTGGAATAACATACCATCCTAAGAAGGTTATTAATCCAATAAAGATTAATATACTTGCT
>CALBKL010000352.1 GCA_937895985.1 uncultured Solobacterium sp. | reverse complement strand
CAGAAAGGAGAGTATGATATCTCGTCTTCTCAGGACGAAATTATCATACAAGGATATTTATGTTTAAGATGCTTCAAAAGATTGGTAAAGCATTTATGCTACCTATCGCAATTTTACCAGCTGCTGGTCTATTGTTAGGTATCGGTGGTGCTTTATCCAACCCTACAACAGTGGCGACTTATCCTGTATTAAATAATCCAGTATTACAGGGTGTCTTCACAATTATGAGTGCTGCGGGAACAGTTGTTTTCGCAAATCTAGCAATGTTATTATGCGTTGGTCTATGTATTGGACTTGCAAAGCGTGACAAGGGAACTGCTGCCTTAGCTGGTGTTGTTGGTTTCTTAGTAATGAACGCTACAATCAAGGCATTGTTAGGTATTTTCTCACCAGAAGGTGCAGCAATTGATACTGGTGTTGTTGGTGCAATCGTTATAGGTTTAGTTGCTGTTACATTACACAACAAATATCAGAATATTGAACTTCCACAGGTACTAGGATTCTTCGGTGGATCACGCTTTGTGCCAATCGTTACTTCATTCGCAAGTATTTTCGTTGGTGCAGTGTTCTTCTTGGTATGGCCACCATTCCAACAGTTATTAGTATCTACAGGTGCATTCATTGCACAAGCAGGTCCAGTTGGAACATTCTTCTATGGATTCTTAATGCGTCTATGTGGAGCTGTTGGTTTACACCACATGATTTATCCAATGTTCTGGTACACAGAACTTGGTGGTGTTGAAACTGTTGCAGGTGTTGCTGTAGCAGGTGCACAGAAGATCTTCTTTGCACAATTAGCAGATCCAAATCATATCGGTTTATATACAGAAGGAACACGTTTCTTCGCTGGTCGTTTCTCAACAATGATGTTCGGTTTACCAGCCGCATGTTTAGCAATGTACCATTGTGTACCTAAGGAAAGAAGAAGCAAATATAAGGGCTTATTCTTAAGTGTTGCTTTAACATCCTTTATTACAGGTATTACAGAACCAATTGAATTCATGTTCTTGTTCGTAAACCCAATTCTTTATGTTATCCACTCATTCTTTGATGGTGTAAGTTTCTTCATCGCAGATATTCTCAATATCTCTATTGGTAATACTTTCTCTGGTGGTGTGATTGACTTTACACTCTTTGGTATCCTACAAGGAAACGCAAAGACAAACTGGATTTTAGAAATTCCATTTGGTTTGGTATGGGCATGTCTATACTACACATTCTTTAGATGGTACATTACAAAGTTCAACGTTATGACTCCTGGTCGTGGTGAAGAATCTGATGATGCAGAACCAGTTGTAGAGACAAAGTCTACACTGAAGGAAGATAGTCATAAGATTATCGCTGCTTTAGGTGGTAAGGAAAATATTGAAGACGTTGACGCATGCATTACACGCTTACGTGTAAGTGTGAAGGATGTTACGAAGGTTGATAAGGATACACTGAAGAAGTTAGGTGCTACAGACGTTCTTGAAGTTGGTGGAGGTATCCAAGCCATCTATGGTGCTAAGGCTATTCTCTACAAGAACAACATCGTAGAAATCTTAGGTATCGATGAATAATCAAGAAGTTATTTCAGCCTTAAAAGCTAAACTCGTCATCTCTTGTCAAGCGTTGCCAGGAGAGCCACTCTATACAGAAGCGGGTGGAATTATGCCGTTAATGGCATATGCGGCAGAGCTAGCAGGTGCGAGTGGAATACGTTGTAATTCTGTGCGCGATATCAATGAAATTCGTGCAATGGTAAAACTTCCAACAATTGGAATTATTAAGCAAGATTATTTGGACTCACCAATTTATATAACCCCTACATTTGAAGAGGTGAGTGCACTCGTACAAACAGGCACAGAGATTATTGCCTTAGACTATACAGACCGCATTCATCCAAATAACATCAAACGTGAAGAATTATTCCGTCAAATCAAACAAGCATATCCAAATCAACTGCTCATGGCAGATATCTCGAATTTTGAAGAGGCGAAAGCAGCAGTAGAAATTGGCTTTGACTTTGTAGGTACAACACTAAACGGTTACGTTGGCGATGAAAAGACAGAAGGGCCAAACTTCGATTTGGTATCTAGAATCGTTAAAGAATTAGACTGTCGTTGTATTGCGGAAGGAAGAATCCATGAGCCATCCCAAGCCCGTAAAATGCTAGAACTTGGAGCTTTTGCGGTCGTGGTTGGTGGAGCGATTACACGTCCACTTGAAATTGCGACAAGATTTATTAAAGAAATCAACAAGGACCACTAAATTGCGGTCCTTTTCTTGTGCATAAGAAGTCAGTATTCTGTATAATAGTACCGATAGAGGTTAAAGATGAAAAGAGAAGATTTTATCCTTCCGATTCATGCGGAAGAAAGAAAACGAACAAAGAAAAATACAGAGAGTACTTTTAGTAACTTTCAGATAAGCGATGATATCGTAAATTTAGGTTATGGCAAGAAGTACTTTATACATACCTATGGCTGTCAAGCCAATGTACGTGATGGAGAAGCACTTGCAGGGATGATGGAAATGATGGGTTATACAAGTACCAATGTTCCTGATGATGCGGATGTATTATTCTTTAATACTTGTGCAATCCGTAAAGCAGCAGAAGACCGTGTATTATCCGATGTAAATAAGCTACGTTACTTAAAGGATCAGCGCCCTACAACGGTATTTTGTATCTGTGGTTGTATGGCCCAAGAGGAAGAAACAGTCAAACAGATTCTTTCTGTATCACCACATGTAGATTTAATCTTTGGTACCCATAACATTCACCGTATGCCAAATCTTTTAGCAGAGGTGATTGAAAGTAATGAGCGTAAAGTAGAAGTATTTTCCCAAGAAGGAGATGTTGTTGAAGATGTACCAGTAAAGCGTTCAATGGATTCCAAGGGCTTTGTAAATATTATGTATGGATGTGATAAGTTCTGTACGTATTGTATTGTGCCTTATACACGTGGTAGAGAGCGCTCACGTCGAATGGAAGATATCTTAAGAGAAGTTGAAGAACTCAAAGCCAGTGGACGCAAGGAAGTTGTTTTACTTGGCCAAAATGTGAATGCCTATGGCAAAGACTTAAAGATGGAAGATGGCTTTACACAACTGCTTGTAGCAGTTGCCAAAACTGGTATTGAACGCATTAGTTTCTATACAAGTCATCCAAGAGATTACAGTGAAACAACCATCGATGCAATGCGTGATTATCCAAATATCATGCCATTCTTACATCTACCTGTTCAATCAGGATCGAATGAAGTGCTACGTCGTATGGCACGTGGATACACAGTTGAAAGATACAAGCAGTTATACGATAATCTTAAGAAGAAAGTACCACATATCGCATTTACAACAGACCTCATTGTCGGTTTCCCAAATGAAACCGATGAAGAATTTGAAGCAACATTAGATCTTGTACGCTATTGTCGCTTTGATATGGCATACGCATTTATCTATTCCCCAAGAGCAGGCACACCAGCCGCAAATATGGAAGATAATATTCCGCTTGAAGTAAAGAAAGAAAGACTGGCAAGACTCAATGAATTACTAACTGAGATAGCGGAAGAAAATAATCGTCACTTCTTAGGAGAGACAGTCAGTGTTTTATGCATTGGCACTTCCAAGAGAAATAGTGCAGTCTATAGTGGATATAGCGCAGATAATAAACTGGTAAACTTCACAAGTGAAAAAGATTGTGTCAATCAAATCGTGAATGTCGAAATTACTGCAACACATAGCTACTATCTTGAGGGTAAAGTTCTGTAAAATCGCCAGTGTTTGTTCTATAATAAACTTGGGTTAAAAGTATTACTGGAGGATATAATTTATGAGTAAAGTACGCATATTTGCACTCGGCGGCCTTGATGAAGACGGCAAAAACATGTATGTCGTTGAAAACAACGAAGATATATTTGTCATGGAATGCGGATTGAAATATCCGGATGGTGATCAGTTAGGAATTGAAATGATCATTCCTGATTTCCGCTATTTACGTGAGAATCAATCACGCATTAAAGCAATCTTCATTACCCATGGTCATGAAGATGTCATGGCAGCACTACCAAACCTATTAAAAGAAATTCCGAATATTCCGGTGTATACAGCACCATTAACAGCGATGATGCTGGAACGTAAACTAAAAAAGGCAGGTATTAAAGAATTAAACTTACATCGTATTCGTCGCAATGCGAAGTTTAAGATTGGTAATACAGAGATTCGTACTTTTGGTACAATGCAGTCTATCGCTGATGGTTTTGGCGTGGCAATTAAGACAACAGATGGATATGTAGTATATTCATCAGAGTTTATTGTTGACTACGACACGAAAAACGCAGCCTTCAAATTTGATATTACCAACATTACAGATTTAGGTAGTGAAGGTGTACTTGCGTTACTAAGTGAATCGGTAGGTTCTACACGTGCTGGTAACAGTAGCCCACATCACCGCATCACAGAACAAATCGAACAGTACTTTGAAGATACGCAGAATCGTATGTTTATTACTGTGTTTAATCAGAACTTGTATCGTGTCATTGAAATTATTGAACTAGCAACAAAGTATAACCGTAAGGTTGTAATCTTTGATGAAGAGTTAAAGAGTTTGATGGCAGATATGGCAAAGCTTGGATACTATCATATTCCACCAGGATTAGAGGTAGCTCCATCTGCTTTCAGCAATGACATGGAAAACATCTTAGTCATTGTGTCAGGTACTGGTAAGTCCATCTTCCGTAAGATTCATAAGATGGCAACAAAAGAAAATGACAGAATTGAATTACGTCCTACGGATACAGTGATTATCGCATCTCCTGCTGTACCAGGTACAGAAAGAGAAGAAGCATCCATGGAAGATGATCTCTACAAAGAAGCAGGTCGAGTACTTATGATTGACTCACGTCGTGCTTATAGTATGCATGCAAGTATTGAAGATCTTAAGATGATGATTTACTTGATGAAGCCAAAGTACTATGTACCGGTAAAGGGAGAATATCGTCAACTCATCGCCAATGCGAACATCGCATTAAACATGGGATATAACGCAGATAAGATTATCGTTATGGATAATGGTCAAGTGGCAGTACTAAATGATGGTGTGATGGCGAAGTCTTTTGATAAGGTTGATGTGGATGATGTCATGGTAGATGGTAATGATAGCTTAGATGCTAGCGGTATGGTCTTAAAGGATAGAGAAATTTTAAGTACAGATGGTACAATTATCATCGGTGTCGTAATGAATCACGTCACAAAGGAAATTATCGGTGGACCAGATGTACAAAGCCGTGGTGTAATCTATCTTAAGGATGCAGATTACATTATTAAAGAAGTTGGCAACATCATGGAGAAGACTATTAATGATGCGGTCAAAGAAAAACGCTATGACAATATGTCCTGCCGTAGCGAAGCGCGCGAGAAGATTAGTCGTTATGTCTTGAAAGAAACAGGCAAACGACCTATGATACTTCCAGCGATTATCGAAATTAACACAAAGGATTAGTGAGGGAATACGTGGCAAGAAAGACAAAAGCACAACAACAAGCAGAACAAAACCAGCTCGTCTTTAGAGTAATCACAATTGTGATTCTCTTAGCTTTTGCCATTTTAGGCTTTACCAAAGCAGGCATCGTTGGTCTATTCATCTATAACTTATTAGGTTACCTAGCAGGTAACCTTTACTGGTTTGTGATAGCGATTGTAATTATTGTTCTACTAATCAATATCATCAGAAGAAAACAGAGTGAAGAAGAAATTAGTTGGATACCAATTATCCTGTTAATCTCTGCACTATTACTCTTAGAAGCATATATTGCAGTACCAAATGTAACGGGAATGGATGCCTTGTATGACTATATCAATCACACAGTTGATTACTTTATGCCAGATTCAACTCTGAAATTCAGTGGAGGAATCTACGGTATCTTCCTATATGCGATTTCTTCGATGATGTTTAATCGTATTGGTACAGTGCTAGTCATCATCGTACTCTTCATGATAGCGATGTTATTACTTGTGGATATGGAAGTCTATAAAAGGGCATTCCGCTCTATCTTCGCATTCTTTAAAATGCCGGAAGTAGAAGAGAGTAAGCAAAAGGAAGAACCTGAGGAGCCAAAAGAACCAGCAAACCTTTGGAAGATGATCGATAAAGGAAAAGAGAAAACGGGTTCCCTGTTTCAAAATATCAAGGCAGATGGTAAGACAGAAAGTCTTCCGGTTGTGCAAGAAGAACAGCCAAGAACAGCTAGGGTTATCAATCGTATTCATCCGGATGATCCAACTCAAGAAGTGCCAATCATCGTACTACCAGGAGAGACAATCTCACAAAAAGATTCTGTATTCATCGATGTGGATGATTTGACAGACGACCATGCTCGCATGGAAGAAAAGACAACGTTAATACAAGACACTGTTGTACGTCAACCAGAACCATCACGCTTTACACCAATGACTGTCGATAGAGAAGAAGAGGAAGAATTGTCCTCAACAGAAGAATATGAAACAGTTGTGGAAGAACATCCTGATCAAGAAAGTAATATCTATCCACCATCCGAGGCACCAAAGCCAAAGAAACGTACACGTCCATATCAATTACCAAAGGTTTCACTCTTAGACCCACTCCCTCCAAAGGGTAGTAATCCAGAAAATGAAGTGGCTGCTAGAGAGAAATCACAATTATTACTACAGATTTTAAATAACTTTGATATCGAAGCACAGTTATTAAATACACATATCGGACCATCTGTTACACAGTTTGAGATTCGTCCGGATGTAAATGTTAAGGTATCCAAGATTCTTGGTTTAACAGATAACATCAAGATGCAACTAGCTGCTAGAGATGTTCGTATTGAAGCACCAATTCCAGGCCGCAATGCGGTAGGTATTGAAATACCAAACGTGAAGAGTACGCCAGTTAAGATGCGTGAAATCATTAATGACGTAGGTAGTGATAAATCACAACCATTACTATTCTTCCTTGGTAAAGACTTACTAGGAAAAACAGTAACATGTCGCTTAGATAAGATGCCACACATGTTGATTGCCGGAGCAACAGGTTCAGGTAAATCGGTATGTATGAACTCTATCATCTGTTCATTGTTATTGCGTACAAAACCAGATGAAGTGAAGATGTTACTAGTCGATCCAAAGAAAGTAGAATTTACACCATATCGTAATATTCCACACTTGATTGGACCGGTTATCAATGATCCAAACAAGGCAAGCAATGCCCTAAAGGTCATTGTACGTATCATGGATGAACGCTATAACATGTTCGCAGCTGCTGGTGTAAGAAACATCGAAGTCTACAACAACATGGTTGAACAACAGGGTGGTAGACCAAATCCAGATGGCTCACCAGCGCCTAAGAAGATTCCATATATCGTTGTAATTATCGATGAGTTAGCAGACTTAATGGCAGTTGCTGGTAAAGAAGTTGAACAATCCATTCAACGTATTACACAGTTAGCACGTGCTGCAGGTATTCACTTAATCGTCGCAACACAACGACCATCTGTAGACGTCATTACAGGTATTATTAAGGCAAATATCCCAAGCCGTATCGCATTTGCGGTATCCAGTGGTATGGACTCGCGTACAATCCTAGATCATGTAGGTGCAGAACGATTACTTGGCTATGGTGACATGCTATACATGCCAATTGGACAAACAGGTTCAACACGTGTACAGGGTGTATTTGTGACAGATGATGAAGTACAAAGAATTACAAGTTTTGTATCCTCAGAAGCTTCTCCAATTTATGATGATTCCTTCGTACAGTTAGATGGAATTGAATCAGGAGAAGGTGGTATCGTGACAGAAATCAGCGATGATCCACTCTTCAAAGAAATCAAAGAATACGTCATCGAAGCACAAAAAGCTTCGACATCCTTACTACAAAGACGCTTCGGTATCGGTTATAACCGTGCCGCAAGAATGATTGATGCCCTCGAAGAACATGGTATCATTGGACCAGCACAAGGTAGTAAACCTAGAGAAGTATATATCAAAGAGTAGAGACACCGGATGGTGTCTTTTCTTTATGGATTGCAAATAGTTATATACTGTTATATAGTGTTATATGTAAGGAGACACAATGAAGATCATTCTAATAAACGGAAGTAGTACACCATTATATGAACAGATTAAAAATGCAATTAAAGAAAATATCGTTGGAAATACAGTATCATCAGATGCACAATTACCATCTGTACGACAACTATCCAAAGAACTAGGTGTAAGTATATTAACGGTCAAAAAAGCATATGACGAACTAGAGCGAGAAGGATTTATTGTTATCAGGCAAGGATTAGGTACATTTGTTGCGACTATGAACCAAGACCTTTTAAAAGATGAAAAACAGAAAGATATTGAGACGCATTTATTTGAAGCGTGCAAGATTGCGAAAACAATCAATCTCAGCAAATCTGAATTAACAGAACTATTTAATTATATTTATGAAGAAGGTACAGAAGATGAATAAAATTGAGATTAAAAATCTAAATAAAGACTATCAAAACTTCACATTAAAAAATGTAAATTTCTCGATTCCTGCAGGATACGTTATGGGATTTATTGGAAGAAATGGTATGGGTAAAACAACAACCATCAAATCAATATTATCTTTGATTCAGTATCAAGGAGATATTTTATCCATACATGGTGACGAGAAAACCAAACTAAACAATCAAAAAATCGGTGTGATTATGGATGACTCATTTCTTGCAAAAGATTGGAATATGGAACTCGTCAATCAAGCGATGAAAGTTGGATATGATACGTGGGAAGAGAATACATATTGGAATCTTTTAGAAAAATTCAATATCGATAAGAAATTGAAAGTAAAAGAATTATCACGTGGGATGAAGATTAAACTCATGTTATCAATTGCTTTATCCCATAACGCAGAACTCTTAATCTTGGATGAGCCAACAAGTGGATTAGATCCAAGTATGCGTGAAGAGTTTGTAGAAGTAATCTCTGACTACATGCAAGATGATAATCACACAGTATTATTCTCTACACATATTACACAAGACCTTGAAACAATCGCAGATTACATTGTCTTTATTGATAATGGAGAAATTGTACTAGCTTTAGAAAAAGAAGAATTTATAAATCATTTCATGATTTTAAAGTGTGGTTTAGAAAGTCAAAATATACTTGATTCATCCGCAATCTTAGGACAAAAGAAAACAAAATATAATATTGAGTACTTAGTAAAGCGCCATGCGATTCAAGATATACCAAATGAATATGTAGAAGATGAAATTACAATTGATAAAATTATGATTTTATATGGGAGGGAAAAATAATGAATGCAATCAAAGTATTGAAGTTAGATTTATTATCCATAAAACCATATTTAACAATTAAAAATTTAATAATCCTAATAGGACTTGGAACTCTCTATGGTGCACTATCAAAAAATCCAGCCTTTGTTTTAGCTACAGTACAGATGTTTGCGATATTATTCTCGGGTTATCCTTTCATGGTAGGCGAAGAGTCTGGGATTGATCCTTTATATAAACTGTTTAGTATCTCTTCAAAAGATGTCGTAAAAGGTAGATACTTACTAGCAACAGTATCGGTGATCATCATGTTGGTGGTTGGTGTTGTTATGGCAATGCTTATCGGAATTGCATATCCGATGGAAGATTTATTCTATAGCTTAGTACTAGCGGCACCATGTATAGGACTAATTTCATTAATCATTATTTTCATTGAGTATCCAATCTATTTTAAATATGGATATAAAAAGGGAAAAACATTAACAGCAGTGCCAATGTTATTGCTTGCGATTGGAGCAGTATGTTCTACATC
>CALBKL010000351.1 GCA_937895985.1 uncultured Solobacterium sp. | reverse complement strand
ATCTGCTTGGAGTCGAATCGTATATTCATTTTTATCTTTCGTTATCGATGAGATATCTTCTGCCTCAAATACATATGGATCAAGTGGAACCAACATTGTCTTTTTTAGATTGCTGAAATCCATATCTTCATAGTAATTAACGGAGTTGTATGTATTATACAACCTACCACCATAATAATCTCCATTTAATTCCGATAACATGCCGTCCGCATTGATGTGTTGTTCATAGTGAGCACTATCACCATCTGTTTCTAACACTCCATCCATAAGATACGTATCTAATGTTTTATCGCTATATGTCATCGTGTATTTTGACTGAACACTTACTGTCCAAGAAGATTCAATCTTTCGATTTTTTAGTGTTGTAGTATATTCTCCTAATGTGGAATCATCTGTTTGAATCGTCTGTTCTACACTAGATTGTTGTTGTGATGTGTGCTTTCCACATCCTACTAATAGTAATGCGGCGATACATAATATTTTTATCATTTTCATATGTATTTATTATATCAATCTTTAAACCCTTATACGATAGAAAGCCACAAAAATATTAAAGTATAATTGATCTTCAACAGTCTCAAAAAGAAAACCAGAAGACTTTAATCTTCTGGTAAATACATCTAATCTAATCCAAGAATATCTTTTACAGCTGTAGTAATTGTATTGACGTGAACACCATAGATAATCTGATAGCTCTTTCCATTATGAACACAGCCAATTGCCTCGAGATGCTTTTGCCACTCCTCATCTGCCACAACTTTTGCTTCGTCTTTTACTGTTACACGGAGACGTGTTGCACAGCATGTAACACTATCAATATTTTCGGCACCACCGAACGCTTCAACAATTCTTGCTTCTAAACCATCACTATTTTGAGTACCATTCTTAATTTGCTGGTATTCTTTCTTACTCATTAACTTAATATCATCATCTCCTCTTCCTGGAGTTTTAATATTAAACTTCACAATCATGAATTTGAATGCCGCATAATATACAACGAATGTTAATGGTAATAGATATAGCAATGAGAAAATATGAACTTTGTTTGGCTGGAATAAGTTTGGAATCATGAAGAATAATGCATTTCCGTTAATTGATACCTTTGTCAATTCAGTTAAGACATAGCATAATCCACAAAGTGGTGCGTATACTAACCAATATAGTACAGGAGATGCAAATAAGAATGTGTACTCAATTGGTTCGGAAATACCAACCAAAGCAAGTGTCAATACAGCAGGAATTAATAATGAAGCTACCTTCTTGCGGTTTTCAACCTTAGCACATTTGTACATTGCAAATGCTGCACCAGGTAACCCTGCAAGTTGGAATAAAATTCTTCCTGTTGTAAAGTTACGAACGATATATCCTGTTGCACTAGCAGAACCTGCTTGACCAACAATGATATTTCTTACTCCTTCATAAACTGTTCCATCAATTGTCATTGTTCCACCAACTGCAGAATACTCAATTGGGAAAGCTATTAAGTGGTGAATACCAAATGGCAGTAATGCTTTATCCACGAATCCGAATAACCATGTTCCAAAATAGCCGGAAGATGTAATTAAATGTGTTACAGATTGTAATACGCCTGCAATAAGCGGCCACACATAGTAAGTTAAAATTCCTAGTGGAATTGCAATGATTGTAATCATAATGATTACAAATTTTGTGCCTTGGAAGAAAGCAAACATGGAATTAAATTTTATCTCGCAGAATTTATTATGGATGAGACCTGCAGAAACACCAGCAATAATACCGCTGAAAATACCCATGTTGAAAGTAAATACACCTGCAACAGTATCCCATAAAGAGTTGAAATTTAATGCTGCTTCTTGTGTATAGCCAATTTCCATTAAATGCTCAACTGTAACTGTATCCGCTGTCCATCCCTGTGCTTTTGCAAATGCACCAATACATGTGATGTAGCAGAAGAACATGATAATACCACCAAATGCTGCCCAACCCTTTTCTTTCTTTGCTAAGGTGAACGCGATACCAACTGCAAACCATACAGGAAGGTAATTCATAAACATAAAGCCCATTCTCGTAAACATTGAGAAAATTGTATTTATGATATTATCTCCCGGCATAATGTAGTTTGTTACAGCAGCGCCAATACCTACATAAAAAC
>CALBKL010000350.1 GCA_937895985.1 uncultured Solobacterium sp. | reverse complement strand
ATATCTGACATTTTATTTTCTCCTTTAAGGTTGAAGATATCATAATGGAAATAAATCTTTTATACAAGTGAAACTATTCTGCTTCCGTAAAGCCTTTTGTGGATGTAATTGGGAAACGTATTTCATCCGCATAGAGGAAACTTTCAATACGAGAAGTATATTGTTGGATTGTTTCTAATAGTCTAGGCATTTGATTATCTGCATTATCTGGTTGAATACGTTCAACTATAGAAACTTCAATCATACCAAAGGCAGGGTTATGCAAAAACTTATCATGCCATTCAGAATCTGTTAGAAGTACATTGTATGCATGTTTTACTTTTTCATTTTGTGATACAAGCCAAAGTTCAATACCAAGAGTATGATGATTTAATGCAATGATAAACTTTAGATAGCGGTCATATAAAAACGCATCATGAATAGAGAAGTAACTGAAATCCATAAACCCAGGTGTAATCTCACTGACAGTGAACATAGAAGGGATGGAATTATGTAATTTCGTAAAATAGTTCATGATTTCGATATATGCAACCTGTATATCACCTTGATTTACTACTTTTTGATAGGTATCAAGATAATAGTTCATATCTTTTGCCATAGAAACAACCTCCACATAATCAGATTATACTTCATATAACTTTAAGATTATATGATTTTATCATACTTCATGATTCATATATAATAAAGAACGGAGGTTCATTCTATGAATTTTGATAAATTAAAAAATAACAGCCGTAATATCCTAAGATCAATAGGGCTAATCATTCTGGCACTTGCTATCTATAATGTTGTTTCAGACGTCGTAGTTAATCTTGGAAATAGTTTCTTTACGGATGAACAGATTGAAGCACTGAGTTACTATTTCTTTGATACAGTTATCTGCGTACTAACATGTATCTTATTATATGCGGTGTATTACTTTACTTCTAGAAAGAAAACTGGATCTGTATTAGTGAATTCTAAGATGCCTAAATGGTTTATTGTTCCATTTGCAATTATAATTACACTTGGTATGGGTTTAGTGAGTGCACTATGGTTAGACTTTGCATACAATCAGCTTGCAGATGTTCCATTTGTAGCACAGAGCGTTGAAAGCTTTGACTCTGCTTGGTCTACAATTGGAGAAGATCCATATATTTGGGTATGCTTATCCGTTGTTATCTTTGGCCCAATCGCAGAGGAGTTACTATTCCGTGGTATTATTCATAACTCGATTAAGAAGGTATGTAATCCATTTGTCGCAATTATATTATCTGGTTTGATGTTTGGTATCTGGCATGGTGAATTTGTACAGTCTGTATATACAACATTCTTTGGTATCGCTCTAGCAGTGGTATATGAATACAGCGGTTCTTTATGGGTACCGATTGGTATGCATATCTTGAATAACTTTACATCCACATTACCACCAGCGCTTGATACAACTTCTAACTACTTACTAATCACACGCATAGAAGAGATTAGTTTCCTACCTACAATATTATTACTTATCTACATGATTCATACGATCCATAAGAAGGAGAAAGAAAACCATGAAATTAATTCTGTATCATGCTAATGCAATGATGAAAGAGATTGCCGAAAATTGGGCAAAAAAAAATCAAATTGAAGTAACCGTATTATCTGAATTATTAACTGCTGAAAGTGTAAAACTTGCGAAGGGTTATGACGGAATCATCAACTCACAAGCTGCAGGAACTATCGATAAAGAAATCTATAGTACATTACGTGAATATGGCATTCGCCAGATCGCGCTAGTTAGTGCAGGATATGAATTATATGATTTAAAACTTGCAACTGAAAATAACTTAGTTATCACAAATGTTCCAAGTTATTCACCAGAATCTATCGCAGAATATACAGTATTAACAGGATTAAACCTTATACGTAATAACAATACTATCATTGCTAATGTCGCAAGGAATGATTTCCGTTGGCAACCATCTATCTGTGGAAGAGTTATGGGTGATATGAAAGTTGCGATTATCGGAACAGGTAGAATCGGACAAATCACAGCGAGATTATTCCATGGATTTGGATGTGAACTTGTTGGATTTGATCTATATCAGAATGAAGGAATTAAGAGTATCTTGACATATAAAGACTCGATCGAAGAAGCTGTTAAGGATGCAGATATTGTTTCCATTCATATGCCTGCGACAGCAGAGAATCACCATTGCTTTAATTATGAGATGTTTAAGAAGTTTAAGCCAGGTGCCATCTTACTAAACATGGCAAGAGGTTCTATTGTTGATACAGAAGGATTATTAAAGGCGTTAGATGAAGGAATTCTATCTGGTGCAGGTATTGATACCTACGAATATGAAATGCCGTATATTCAAAAGGATTATCAAGACAAGGCAATTGAAGATGAGGTCTTTGCACGCTTAGTACATCATCCACGTGTGATGTATTCACCACATATTGCTTACTTTACAGATGAAGCAATCAAGAACCTTGTAGAAGGTGCTTTAAATGCTGCGGTTGAAGTGATTACAACAGGAACATCTAAATCTAGAGTAAACTAGGCATATTCTTTGTATTTTATGCTTACTTTGACTATCATCAAAGTAAGGAGTAAAGAAAATGAAAAAAATATTGATTCTCGCTTTATCATTGTTTTTAGCTGGATGTATGGTTACTAAGACAAGTGAAACATCCAGTAGCTATCAAACAATTACATCAACAGAGGCTCAAAAGATGATTGAAGAAAACAAGGATGTAGTCATTCTTGATGTTCGAACAGCAGACGAGTATGCAAGTGGACATATCCCTAACGCTATCAATCTTTCCAATGAAGATATTCAAGCAGGTAAGGTGGATAGCTTAAAGGATAAGAAACAGCTCATTATGGTATATTGCCGTAGTGGTAACCGTAGTCGTCAAGCAGCACAGAAACTAGCTGAACTAGGCTATACAAATGTTGTAGACTTTGGTGGTATCCAAAGTTGGCAAGGAGATATTGAAAAGTAAAAACTGGTTACTTGACCAGTTTTCTTTATGATAAATACTCAGCTTTAGAGATTTCCTTTTCATGTTGTAAAGCAAACCACAGTTTTGTACCATCTCCAATTTCATCAGTTTCCAAACGGATTGATGTAAAGTTTAACTTCTCCATAATAGTTGCATTTACTAGACGACGAGGTTCATCAACCTCGAAAGAATAGTAATAAGGTTCTGGCTTTGTATCAGGTCCATACTGTGCAATATCAGGATCTAATGCAATGGCGGTATATAAATCAGTATTCTTGTATGAATAACGTAATGCATGGTCTTTAATCATCTGTACCATATTACGGAATATCGATTGTCTACGATAAGCAGTTGTTACATATGCATTTGTAATTAGTAAGGCTTCTCCTGAAATTAGTAGGGAAAAGCTTTCTTTATTTGGTGGATATGTTATCTCAGGGAAGTAATTACCACATAGACAATAATGTTCAAGATAAGTCCAATCGGATTCATCTGCACAGAAGTTAAATACTTTCTCATTGGTTAACAGTATATCCATGGATGCATGTAATCCCGATATATCTGCAATAATCGTATCACCTTCATACACAAGTATTGTGATACGTTCTAAAATATTATTATCAATCTCACAAACATGCTTAATCTCTTTTCCGTTTGATGACATTACTGGTAAGGCAAATAAGCAGTATACATACTTACCGATAGTTGTAACAGTATAATAGTCAGGATGAATATCATACCAACTTAAAAGAGTATCCGTATCATCAGGTAAATATTTCTCTAATCGAGTCAATGCTTTTGTTAAGTATGTTAGTGATAGTTTATCCATGTATGCATTGTAACATTTTTATCTATTATTTGTATGGTATTGTTGATGTCTTACAAATGATGCTTATTTCTGTATAATTAATATAAATAAGTTGATCCTAAATTTTTAATTGCCACATTTAGGAAGAAGGTTAGTATTGAGATACATAATTTAAATATATATTCTTTAGGTAGAGGTAAGGTAATGACTACTTTATTAGAACGACAGATTGAAATAATAACACTATTATTACTAAAAGATGATTGGTGTGTTTCTGATGATCTTGTTGAAGCTTTGTCTGTAAGTAATCGAACAATTCGGAATGATTTAAATCAGATAAAAGTTTTTTTGAAGGAGCATAATGCAGAGTTGAAATCTGAACCACATAAAGGTTACAAGATAGTTGCTGATATTGATTCTAGACATAAAAT
>CALBKL010000349.1 GCA_937895985.1 uncultured Solobacterium sp. | reverse complement strand
ATGAAAAATATTATTATAAGCCAACACATTTTCTAAGTGTTAGTGGACTATTGTATCGTATGAAGGCAAATGCGGTATCACTTGCAAGTGTTTCTATTCTTAGCACTGGTGTATTGATTACGTTATCTGCAACAGCAGCGATTTACTCTACAGTTCAAAAAACAGTGGATAATGTTATGCCACGTGAATTTTTGTTATCATCTGATGAAATCGTTACTACAGATAATAAAAATGAAATTGAACATATTTTATATACTGCAGCTAATCAAGGCCTAGAAGTTTCTAATGGCATTGAGGATGATTACGTTTCTTATGGATACATGACATCTGCAACTCGTGTAGGAAATGAATTGAAAGCTTTAAAATCGGATCAAGCACAAAAACCATATTTTATGATTGTTAGTGACCTTGCAAGTTACAACAAACGTACACATCAACAAATCGCGTTAAAAGACAATGAAATATTAATGTGTGCAAATCAAAAAAATCTACTTGATTTAGATGAGGTGAAGATTGGTGATATTACATATAGGATTCATAAAGTTCCAAATTTTATTCCTTCAACATATGCTGTAGAAAGTTATGGGATTATCGCAAAAGATTTCACAGTTATGAAAAAAATTGGAGAAGTTCTTCAGATGAAGAATATTGATACAGGCGAATATTATACACCAAATATTACGGCAAACCTAAATTGGAATCTTAAGTCAAATGTAGTTGATAAAACAAAATATTTTGCAACACAGTCAACATACGCAAAAGAACACTCATTCGATTTTGAAACGAGAGAGGCAGCCATCAAAAAAGCGTATGAGTTAAATGGTGGATTCCTATTCCTGGGTGTATTAATTGGTATTATCTTTATTGTCGGTACTGTGTTGATTACATATTACAAACAGATCAATGAAGGATATGAAGATCGCGATAAATTCCAGATTATGAAAAAAGTTGGATTACCAGATCAATTAATTCACCAAACAAGTAATTCACAAGTATTATGGCTGTTTTTAGCACCACTAGCAGTAGCTACTTTACATAGCTTAGTAGCTTCAAAGATAGTTTCTCAATTACTTGGTTTATTTGCGGTAAATTCCTATATGGAGTACGCACAGATGTTATTTGCGGTAATCGGAATCTTCTTCATTGTTTATTTTGTTATATTCCGTCTTACATCAAGAGCGTATTATCGCATTGTTCATTAGTTAGTTATGACAGTACATTGATTCAAATGTACTGTTTTTTATATTTGATGGAAATTTTCATGCATGGATGAACAGATGGTTATAGGTTATGATAAATATATACTTTATATATTTATTTTTCTGAAACATGAGGAGACGTAGTAATGAGTAAATTCCGTATTGATACATTTATGTCTCACTATCCTGGTAAAGCAGTTGATACATATGACGAAATCTATGAACCTATTAAAATGGATGACGATATACCACTATCTATCATTGAGGTGAAGATTGATAATACTTCAAAAAATATTTCTGTACCACGGCATTGGCATCGAAGTATAGAAATCTTATTACCAGAATCTGGTGGTACACAAATTCATGAAGATCAAGGGGATAGAAAAGTTTATCCAGGTGATTTTGCACTAATTAATTCAGCTAGTGTTCATGAACTTGAAAGAGCAGACGCAGATCATATCTACCATGGATATGCGATACAGATTTCATATCCATATCTATGTTATTTAATAGAAAATTTTGAAGAAATAACATTCACGCATGAATATTTAGAAGAAGATAGAAAGAAGATGACAGAACTATTGTGTCAACTTATAAAGGCATATGATAGTAAC
>CALBKL010000348.1 GCA_937895985.1 uncultured Solobacterium sp. | reverse complement strand
CAAATAACGCTTTAACAAATTTCCAATGTCCAAATTGTAATGGTCCTCTTGCCTTTGATCCAGGATCCCAGAAGTTAAAATGTGGTAACTGCGGAAGTACTTTTGAACCTGCCGAAATCGAAGAACATTACGACAAACAAGTAGCCCTATCCATTGAAGAAGGTCAAAAAGAATACAGCGCAGAAGATACGCTACAGTGGAGTGAAGAAGACGCACAGAACCTGCGTGCATATAACTGTCCATCTTGTGGAGCACAGTTAATCGCAGATAAGAATACTGCTGCGACAAGTTGTCCATATTGTGGCAACCCTACGATTGTTCCCTCACAGTTCAGTGGCACATTAAAACCTGACTATGTGATTCCATTCAAGATGAATAAGGATGAAGCCATCAAGAAATTGACCGACTTCTATGGTGGAAAACCACTATTGCCAGATGCTTTCAAGGAACGTAACCACATCGAAGATATCAAAGGTGTATATGTACCCTTCTGGCTCTATGATGGTACAGCAGATGTAGATATGGCTTTCCGTGGTACAATCTCACATTCTCACCGTGAGGGTGACTACACAGTTACTGTTACCGAAAACTACTCCATCCTACGTCAAGGAACCGTACAATTTAACCGTGTTCCGGCTGATGGATCAAGCAAGATGCCAGATGAGTTCATGGACGCAATTGAACCATACAACTATAACGAGATGATTCCATTTGAAATGGGATATATGACTGGATACCTTGCAGACCGATACGATGTAACTGCAGAACAAGACCGTAATCGTGTTAATACACGTATGCGTACTTCTTCAGCAGATAAAATTCGAGAAACTGTTAGAGGCTATCACACTCTATTCCCACGTCGTTCAAATATCTATATTCGAGAAGATAAAGTGCACTATGCATTCTTGCCAGTATGGATGCTTACCACAAAATGGCAAGGTAAGACATACATGTTCGCAATGAATGGTCAAACAGGAAAGATGATTGGTGATGACTTGCCAATCGATACTGGAAAATCTGTTCTTTATTTCTTCGGCATTCTACTCATCGGTATGATATTGACTGGCATACTGCTGTTTGTGGCATTTTAGGAGGTACGCATTATGA
>CALBKL010000347.1 GCA_937895985.1 uncultured Solobacterium sp. | reverse complement strand
ATATTGAGTATTGCCGTACCATGTTATAACTCACAGGATTATATGGAACACTGTGTAGAGACATTATTAACTGGTGGTGAAAAAGTTGAAATTATTATCGTAAATGATGGATCTAAGGATGATACTGCAGCTATCGCTGATCGCCTAGCTGAAAAATATCCGACGATTGTTAAAGCCGTACACCAAGAGAATGGTGGACATGGTGAAGCTGTAAATACAGGTATTAAGAATGCGACTGGTGTATTCTTCAAGGTTGTAGATAGTGATGATTGGGTTGGTGAAGAAGCACTTGCGACATTACTTGAAAAACTAGAAATGTTTAGTAATAGTGGTGAAGATGCTGTAAATGTTCCTGACTTAGTATTATGTAACTATATCTATGACAAGGTAGGTGTTAAGCATAAGAAGGTAATTAACTATAAGGGTTATTTACCGCTTAACCGTACATTTACTTGGCAGGATGTAAAGAAGATGCCTCCAGGCAAATATATGACCATGCATGCGTGCGTATATCGTACAGAAGTATTGCGTGAAAGTCAGTTGGTATTACCTAAGCATACATTCTATGTAGATAATATCTATGTATTTAAACCTCTACCATTTGTAAAGAAGCTCTATTACTTAGATATTAATCTTTACCATTACTTCATTGGTCGTGATGATCAATCTGTAAATGAAAAGGTAATGATTAAGAGACTCGACCAACAGTTACGTGTAAACAAGATTATGATTGATACGCTCAGTGCGTATGATAAGTCTATTCCTAACTGCACGGAGTATATGTATTCTTACTTAGAGATTATCTCCGCAATTACTTCAGTTCTTGCGACATTATCTGGTACACCAGAACATCTTGCGATGAAAGAAGATTTATGGAAGTATATGCAGGAAAAAGATGCAGAGATTTATCAGAAGGTGCGTTATTCCTTCGTTGGTAGAGCGGTAAATCTTCCGGGCAAGTTTGGCCAGAGTGCATTGCTTGCAATTTATAAGCTTGCGCAAAAACTATATGGGTTTAACTAAGCGGAATATCTCCGCTTTTTTTGAAGCAGTGAACGTGCATCATAGTGAAATTGGAGTATAATAAACCAAAGTTTCATTTGAAACAGATAGGAGTGTAATCAAGATGGATAAGACAGCAAAAATGATTATTGCATTAGTACCTGATGAGGTAATGCATAAGATTCCATTCTTTGTAAGAGGACATGCCACAAAAGATACAGTGGCTAAAATTGTGAAGGAACACCCAGAACTATATGCCCAAGCAGAACAGTGTGATGTATTAGAGGGTGAACTAAAGGAACAACTCAGCAAAATCATCAATGATATCTTCGATCAGAAGATGAGAAAGCATGGATATAAATAAAAAAGGGGTAATCCCTTTTTTTGCGTTCATAGGGTACAATAGTGGCATAGATACATTAACAAACCAACCTGTG